>CANFQO010000020.1 GCA_947449135.1 Planctomycetaceae bacterium
CCGAACTTCTTCTTCCATCGGTAGTAGGTCTGCTCCGTCACACCGATCTTCTTGACCGCCTCCAAGACGGTCTTGCCTCTCCCCACCTCAACCTCGACCTCTCGAAGCTTGGGGATGATCTGCTCAGCCAGTTCCTTCTTTCCGCGTGGCATTGGTTGCCTCCCTTGGTTTGCTCCACCCCCAGATTCTCTCTCTGGAGGCGGTGCCGTTTAAGGGGGGCAGGTCAGAGGCTCCGCACCACCATGGCCGCCGTCAGGCTCGCTTTCGCGTGGCTGTCACTGCGGGCGACAAGATCGAGAGCTTGCGGCAGTGGGCTTCCGGTCGGTGCCTGTCGGCGGATCGGGCGGGGGTGTATGCGCGGTCGGAAGGGGTGAGTGGCGGTCGGGTGCGGAGAGTCGTGCGGGAGCCGGGGGTGAACTGACCTACGGCAATCCTTTCGACTCGCTTTCGACCTTGCCCCGGCCCACATCTTCGACAACCGAATAGCCCTCGACCGTGAACCAGCGAGTGAACAGGTCGAAGTCGGCAGTGTCGGGCCATACCTTCTCGTCAGGCTGCCAACGCGCAAGTTCCCGCCTGAAGATTTCCTCGAAGATGTCCTCGACCGCCTCCTCGATCTCGTCGGGATAGTGGCAGGCGGGGATGAGATACACCGCTCGTTCGGCGATCCCCTTCCGCTCTTGGATCGCCTCGTCCGTGATGCCGCACGTTTTGAGCCAGCCGTAAAACGCCGCCTCGTGGCCAATGACGACAGCACTGCGATTGAGCATGGGCTTTGCCGGGGTTTCTAGACCGGCTTTCTGCCCACGGACCGCTCCACCCGCTTTTGTGTGCGGGAAGACCTATTGGGAAACCCTACCGCACACGCACTTGAAAGGAAACCGATGCACGATATGGCAACAGCGATCACAACCGACACTTCTATCAACACCGGCCTGACCAGTTCTCGCCGGCCCACGACCCAACCCCACAACAGTCCCGTCACTCAGACCTCTCCCAACGCCGCCCAGAGACTTCGCACCACTTTTGTCCCCGTCAGGCTCGCCTTCACGTGGCTCGGCGTCAGAAAGACCTTGGCCCCGGAGCAATGCACGACGGCAGCCAGAGCGGTCCATGCTGATCGGGAACTTCTCTCGGCCAGCAAACTGATCCTCGACACCAAGAGCCCCGCCCACCGTGCCGTGGCTGTGGACCTGTCTTGGGAGCCTTCAGGAACCGGACGGAGGCGTTGGGGGCTGAAGGGGGTGGCTGATCTGCTACCGCCAGTTCCGAAATGGCTCGTAGATGCGAACCGCGAAGAATAATTCGCTGGCACTGAAGGCGGAACCGATGACTTCACTCCCAGCCGGCACCGGCACATACGAGATCACGCCGGTTGACGTGCTATTCGCGATTTGAAAGTAGCGATACCCGATGTCGAGCGTGATTCGGTCAGTAATCGCGTATGCAGTGCCGCCACCGGCCTGCCACGCAAACGTGCTCACGTTGTTGGTCGTGGCAATCTGATAGTTCGGCGGCACAAATTCCCCGGCTGACTGTTTCAGATAGGAGAACCGGTAGCCGCCGCCTCCGATCCCGCCGCCGAGGTAGAGTGACAGTCGGTCTGTGGCTTGGTAGTCCCGCCAGATATTCACGAGAGTCGACCACCCGTTTTTGGCCGACGATGTGAATCGCCATTCCTCAAGGCCGATGGGCGCCTCAAACGTGGTGCCTCTTTGGCTGACGAGATTATCTCGGCTCCGGCCTTCGAACTCGACACGCCAGTCGCGGTCGAGCGCTTCGAATGCAAGGCCAATGGCACCGCCCGCAGTAAACAGCGATTGGTTGGCAGCAGGACTTGGCGACGGATCGCCCGTTCCATTCCCGTTGGGGCCAAGGGGCGTGGCAAGTGTGGCAAAGGAGCCACCGATGATACCGGCAACGTAGAGTCGTCGTGCGACGCCTTCACCACGGGAAAGACCGACCGGCTCAATGAGATCGTCCAACGCCGACGCTTCACCCGGCTGCTGGAAATCGATTGGGGCACCGAGTGCTTCGATGCTGGGCCCGACATCATCGCCGGCACTAGCTCGTACGGCGCAGGTGCACACAACTGCTGCCAGCACCATGAAAAGCCGTCCCATCGCCGCCCCCTCACTCATCCTTCTATGAAGTCCCCCTTTTATGAACGTCCGGGCCAACTGAAATATCTATCCCTCCAAGTTTGCGCTGAGCCGTATTAGCCACAGCCCCTACCTTCGCTCCCGGGAGTTGTTCGGCCAGCCCGCACAGCCCACCAGAACGTCGCCAAAATTCACACCCGGCACCCTCAGGGGCTGTCATACACCGAGTCGTCAGGACCGTAGTGTGCGGCCAACTGTTCCGCCGAGAGTCTTGTCCACGCGGCTTCGTCGTCCGCGGCTGGCTGGCCGGCAGCATCCCGCCTCTGCAACAGATATTCGAGATAGTGCAGGGCCTCGCGCCGCAGCGATTCAGGCAGCGCCAGGGCCCGCTCGTAGATGGCTTCCGCGGTCGTCATGAATGCGAGCCTAACCGACTCCAAAGTCCGTGTGGAACGGAAGCGCTCCGAACGATCCGGCCGTTGACCACAAAATTGACCACACTCTCCCGGCTGGAACTGACACTTCTTGGCAATCTGGGGCAGATGTGACGGCAGACGGCGATGCTCGTTCTGCGACCCCAGCGCAACAAAAAACCCCTGCGAAGGCCGCTGTTGTCGGCACATCGCAGGGGTTTCAGAAGCAGAGGCTCCGGTCGGAGTCGAACCGACGATGGCGGATTTGCAATCCGCTGCCTTAGCCACTTGGCTACGGAGCCACTCTCTACCGACCAACCGACAGCGATCACGCTACGGGAGATTGGGTTGTTTGGTCAAGCTGTACTTGTCGCGTTGACATGACCGGTTCTGCCGCCAAACACGGCTGTCCCGATCCTGCCTAGGAAATCGGCCACCGGGGCCCCATTCCTTCAATCTGTTCTCGGCCTGTTCACGGGCTCGACCCAACCAGTCCGCCGGTTGGGGGCCTGCAGAAACGCGGAAAATCGCCAAACACGGGCAGAACCGGCAGAGTTTGGCCCAGCACCAAAAAGACCGATATAGTCTCGGCTTGCCAAACCATCCGCCCGCCGGGCAACCAGGCGGTTGCGGACGTCACGCCATAGACACCACCACTGATCAAGGAGCTTCGCGGATGACCAAGCAGGCGTCGTGCGACATCGGACTCATCGGACTGGCCGTCATGGGCGAAAATCTCGCCCTCAACATCGCCAGCCGTGGCTACTCCATCGCGGTCTACAACCGCACGACCAGCGTCACCGACGCCTTCATCGCCAGCCGAGGCAACCAGCCGAATGTCGTCGGCTGTCACAGCATCCAAGACCTCGTCGCGTCTCTGAAGGCCCCGCGGAAGGTGATGATGATGGTCAAGGCCGGCCCGGCGGTGGACGATCTGATCAAGACGCTCACCCCCCTGCTCTCCAAGGGTGACGTCATCATCGACGGCGGCAACACGCTGCCATCCGATACCGACCGCCGCACGCGGGAGGTCGAGGCCTCGGGACTGCTCTACATCGGCACCGGCGTCTCCGGCGGCGAAGAGGGGGCACTCAAGGGCCCGAGTCTCATGCCTGGCGGCTCCAAGGCAGCATGGCCGCTCGTTCAGCCGATCTTCCAGGCGATCGCCGCCAAGGTCGGCCCCAAGGGCGACATCCCCTGCTGCGACTGGGTGGGCCCACGCGGCGCCGGCAACTACGTGAAGATGGTTCACAACGGCATCGAATACGGTGACATGCAGCTGATCTGCGAGGCCTACTGGCTCTTGAAGCAGGCGGCCGGCCTCTCCAACGATAAGTTGGCAAAGGTCTTCGACACCTGGAACCGCGGCGAGCTCGATAGCTACCTGATCGAGATCACCCGCGACATCTTCACCGCCCGCGATCCCGGCACCAACGACTTCGTCGTCGACAAGATCCTCGACAAAGCCGGCGCCAAGGGCACCGGCAAGTGGATGAGCCAGCTGGCACTCGACATGGGCGTGCCCAGCACGCTCGTCACGGAGGCGGTCTATGCTCGCTGTCTCTCCGCAATGAAAGAACAGCGAACCCGCGCCAGCCGCGTGCTCACGGGCCCGGACATGCAGAACCACGGCGACACGCCAGTGTTCATCGAGCAGGTCCGCCAGGCTCTCTACGCTTCCAAGATCGCCAGCTATGCCCAGGGCTTCGTGCAGTTGGCGGCCGCCGCGAAGGAGAATGAATGGCAGCTCGACTACCGATCGATCGCCATGCTCTGGCGCGGCGGCTGCATCATCCGCGCCCAATTCCTGGAGCGCATTGCAGAGGCCTACGACGCCGAGCCCACCCTGGAAAACCTGATGCTCGCGCCCTACTTCCAAAAGGCACTCGCCGACAGTCAGTCGGCCTGGAGGCATGTGATCGCGACAGCCGCCACGATCGGCGTGCCGGTGCCCGGGTTCATGGCGGCGTTGGCCTACTACGACGGCTACCGCCACGAACGGCTGCCGGCGAACCTCCTGCAGGCGCAGCGTGACTACTTCGGCGCCCATACCTACGAACGCACCGACAAGCCCGGTACGTTCCACACCGAGTGGCTGGATCTCCGCCGCCCGGTGGGCTGATCGTTTCACCTCACAACGCAGGACAGACTTTCATGGCCGACAAGGCTGACTCCTATCTCGAGAACCTGTTTGGAATGTCGGGCCGCACGGCCGTGGTCGTCGGCGGCACTGGCGTGCTCGGCGGCGCGCTCGCCGAGGGCCTGGCACGGGCCGGCGCATTCGTCGTCGTGGCAGGCCGGGGTGCCGACCGCGGCGAGGCACGCGTCGATGCGATCAAGGCTGCGGGCGGCAACGGCGTGTTCGTCTCGGTGGACGCGGTCGACCGCGCCAGCGTAACGGCGCTCTTGCAGGCGGTGCTCCACGCTCGCGGACGCGCCGACATCCTCGTGAACTGCGCCGGCGTGAATTCATCGGTGCCCTATTTCGAGATCGCCGACGACGACTTCGCCAAGGTGCTCGACACCAATCTCAAGAGCACCCACCTCGGCTGCCAGATTTTCGGCGATCACATGGCGGGCACTGGCGGCGGCGCGATCCTGAATATCGGCAGCGTCTCGGCAGACAAGCCGCTTTCGAAGGTGTTCGCCTATTCAGCCTCGAAGGCCGCGGTCGTGAACTACACGCAGAACGTGGCCCGCGAATTGGCTCCCAAGGGTGTCCGCGTCAACGTGCTCTGCCCGGGCTTCTTTCCCGCCGAGCAAAACCGCAAGATTCTCTCGCCCGAACGGACGGCCTCCATCATGGGTCAGACGCCGATGAACCGCTTCGGCAATCCCGAAGAACTCGTCGGCGCCGCGATCCTGCTCTGCGCGCCCGTGGCGGGTAGTTTCATCACCGGCACCGACCTCTACGTCGATGGCGGCTTCACCGGCATGAGGCTGTAGCAATGCCCCACACGATCGTGATCTTCGGCGCCTCGGGCGATCTGACGAGCAGGAAGCTCGTGCCCGCGCTCTACAACCTGATGCGGTCCGGACTCCTGCCGGCCGACACGCGGATCGTTGGCTTTTCGCGAACGCCGATGAGCGACGACGAGTGGCGGCTGTCGCTCCGCGAGTCCACCGCCAAGCACGCTGAGGGCGACCCCCTCGACGACGCCAGTTGGCGGGAGTTTGCCAAAACCATCCACTACCAGCCTGGCGACATCGGGCGGTCGGAAGACTTTCAAGGCTTGGCCGACCGCCTCCACACGCTCGAGGGCGGAGCCGAAGCGACCCGGGTCTACTACCTCGCCACGGCCCCGCAGTTCTATGAACCGGTGGTCGCGGCGCTTGGCAGCCACGGCATGGCCGCCGAGACGCACGGTCCCCGGCGGATCGTCGTGGAGAAGCCGTTCGGCACCGACCTGACGACGGCCCGAGCGCTCAACGAGCATCTCCACGGAGTATTCCGCGAAAGCCAGGTCTTTCGCATCGACCACTACCTCGGCAAGGAGTCGGTGCAAAACATCCTGGCGCTGCGGTTCGCCAACGCGATCTTCGAACCGATTTGGAACCGCCGCTACATCGATCACGTGCAGATTACCGTGGCCGAGGAGGTGGCGGTGGGACGCCGGGCGAGCTACTACGACACCGCGGGCGTACTCCGCGACATGTTCCAGAACCACCTGCTGCAACTGCTGATGGTGACGGCGATGGAAGCGCCGGCGCGATTCAACGCCAGTGCTGTTCGCAACGAGAAGGTGAAGGTGCTCGAAGCGATCCGACCGCTCGACCTGGGCGAGGTTGCAGCGGCCGGGATTCGCGGTCAGTACCGCGGCTACCTCGACGAGCCGGGCGTGCCACCGAACAGCCAGACCGCCACATTCGGGGCAATCCGCCTGGAAGTCGACAACTGGCGTTGGCAGGGCGTGCCGTTCTATCTGCGAAGCGGCAAGGTGATGAGCTGTCGCACGACCCAGATCGTGATCGCCTTCCGGCAGCCGCCCCTCGAGCTCTTCGCCGACGGCAAGCACCATGGCGCCCGCGAGGCCAACCGGCTCGTGATCCAGATCCAGCCGGCCGAGGGCATCCAACTCCACTTCCATACCAAGGTCCCGGGCGGCGGCATGAAGCTGCGACTGACAGACCTCGAGTTCAGCTATTCACGCCAGTTCATGGGCCGACTTCCCGAGGCCTACGAGCCGCTGTTGCTCGACGTGATGACGGGAGATGCCAGCCTGTTTGCCCGGGCCGACGAGGTGGAAAAGTCGTGGGAAATCATCGATCCGTTCGTACGTGCCTGGGGTTCGGTCGACATGTCGCCGATCGCCCTCTACGACGCCGGCGAATGGGGCCCCATGGAAAGCGTTGAATGGATGGGGGCCCAGGGCCGCACGTGGTTCGACACCTGTCCCGTTCTGAAGTGACGACTGCTGAACGTGACGCTGCTACGATGACCGTCACCATGCTGGCGCCATTCCAAGCCCCTACGCTGTCGATCGGCGGCATTCCGCTCGCCTCGCCCGTGGTGCAGGCTGCGCTCTCGGGCTACAGCGACCGGGCGATGCGTGTGCTGGCACGGCGCTACGGAGCAGCCTACTCGCTCGGCGAGGTGCTGCTCGACCGGTTCGTCGCCGAAGTCGGCCGAAACAAACGCAACCTCGCCCGGATCGCCGTGTCGCCCGAGGAGCATCCGGTCGGTGGCCAACTGATGGGTTCAAACCCCGACGACTTCCCGCCCGCCGCCCGTCGGCTCGTGGCCGAGGGATTCGACGTCATCGACATCAACTTCGGCTGCCCCGTGAAAAAGGTGCTCGGCCGCTGCCGCGGCGGCTACCTGCTCAGCGTGCCGGAGACGGCGCTCGAGATCGTGTCGCGGGTCCGCGAAGCGGTGCCACCAGGGGTGCCCGTCACGCTGAAAATGCGGCGAGGCATCGACGACTCGCCGGAAAGCGCCGACAAATTCTGGACGATTTTCGACGGCGCCTTCGCGCGAGGCGTCGCCGCGATCACCGTCCATGGCCGCACCGTGCAGCAGAAATATGTCGGCCCGAGCAACTGGGAGTTCCTCGCCGCCGTGAAGCAACATGCGGGCAGCCGGACCGTGATCGGCTCCGGTGACCTCTTCTCCGCCGAAGCCTGCGTGGCAATGCTGCGACAGACCGGCGTCGACGGCGTGAGCATCGCAAGAGGGGCGATCGGCAACCCGTGGATCTTTCGGCAGACGCTCCGCCTCCTCGCCGGCGAACAACCGCTCCCCCCGCCCACGATCCACGAGCAGGCCGATATGCTCCGCGAACACTTCCAACTGGCCGAGGAGCTCCATGGCGCCGACCTTGCCGGCCGGCTGATGCGAAAGTTTGCGATCAAATATGCCCGACTGCATCCGGAGTATCTGCCGGTCCGCACGGCCTTCGTCGACGTGAAGGTGAATGCCAGCTGGTCCGACGTGCTCGCAAGGTACTATGCCGAAGACGGTCCCGGCCGCGACCCCGCCGCTGACATCGACGAGACGACGGAGTGCTCGACCGCACCCGAGTGAGAGGCCGCAAGCTCCTGCTACGCCAGCGCCCGTTCGATTTCCGTGCGCACGTCGGCGTCATCCTCGAATGTCAGTCGTGCAACGAGCGCCGCGTGGGCCTGTTCGGCCACACGATCGTTCAGGTGGCGCCATCTGCCCAGCGCCCATGCCGCCGCGCCGCGCACCACCGGATCCCCGCCAGCCAGCGCAGCGGCCAAGGCGTCGAACGACGGGATATGAGGTTGATTACCGAGGGCGATCGCCGCCGATCGCAGGAGGCCGCGACGCTTCGCCCGCAGCAGTGGCGAGCCCTTGAACCGCCGCCGAAAGGCTGCGTCATCAAGGTGCAGAAGTTCGGCGAGCGAGAGCGTCGTCGTGCCCTGACGCGGCTGGAACGTCGGCTCAGATGAGCCCGGCGCATGGCGGTTCCACGGACAGACCTCCTGGCAGATGTCGCAGCCGAAGATCCAGTCATGCATGCCCGGCCGGAGGGAGGCAGTGATTGGCCCGTGGTCTTCGATCGTCAACGCACTGATGCAGCGGCTGGCATCGAGCACGCGGGGCTCCACGAAGGCGTCGGTCGGACAGGCATCGAGGCAGGCGGTGCAACTGCCGCAGTGGTCGACCTGGAGCGGCGCATCGACCGGCAACTCGAGATCGGTGAGGAGCGCCGTCAGAAAAAAGAAACTGCCCGCATGGGGATCGATCAGCATCGTGTTTTTGCCGAACCAGCCCAGACCGGCCAGCCAGGCGAACTCTCGCTCGGCCAGCGGCGCCGAATCGACGACACCCCGGGTGCGGCAGCCTGGCACGCGGGCCTCCAGCCATGCTGCCAGCATGTTCACCCGGCTGCGGAGCAGGTCGTGATAGTCATCTCCCCACGCATATCGGGCCACGCGGCCCCGACCCTGCCGAGCCGCATCTGCATCCGCGCTATCACCCTGATCAGCGTTTGCAGTGGTCGCATAGTCGACGGCCAGCATGATCATGCTCCGCACGCCGGGAAGGAGCGTCGCCGGGTCGGCTCGTAGGTGCTCCTGACGCTCAAACCATTGCCGGATCACGCCGGCAAACCCCTGGTCGAGCCACCGGCGAACCAGATCCTGCCGAGGGGGCGGCCCGGCTGGAGCAACGCCCAGTCTGGAAAAGCCCAGCCGCAGCGACTCCTGCCGGAGTTCTTCTACGAGCAGGCCCACTCCCTGATCGGCGGCAGCAGGACTGTTCGACGGAGAGGAGTCTGTGGACATTTTCATGGGCTCAGGCGGCAACCAGCCGGGACTGCAACAACGAAGATGTGGTATCGGCTCGACAGTCGGAATGCTGGCAGGCAGGGACAATTGGAAAGACGGCGGGGTCTACGCCAGCCTGGCTCGCAGCCCTGCCCAAAGCAATCCCATCGGCCCGAGTCGAGATGGGATTGGAACTGATCTGGACCCATGCGGGCCACTCGCTATCCTCCCCCCCGACCGTGGCTTTCCAGGCCCGGTCCGGGCCCAGATTGTGCGTCCTGATTCGTCATGTCGAAATCGTTGGCCTTTTTTCCAACCGCCAGCCTGCGGAGTTCGAGCCGTGTTGCAATTTTCCAGCCACAGCCCCGAGTCCGCTCGGTCCCAGCATGATGCCAAGCCCCGGGATGCCATCTCCCCGCTCGGCGATCACGGTTCCTATCTCTGCCTGGCCACGGCGGCCCTCGCAGCCGTGGCGTTGCTGGGGCTCGCAGGCTGTCAGACCCCACCACAGTCGGCCGCACCGGTCTACGGCAGTACGGTCGCACCACCGGCGACTGGCATGATCGGACAACCCGCCGCCTACGGCAGCTACTCGGCGGCACCGCCGGCCGTTTCCATCCCGGGGGCCCCTGGCTCGGCACCGATGCCCGGCCCGGCCACCAGTTGGCAGGGCGTCGCGCAGCCGGCCGCGCCAGCCGCCAATACCTGGAGCTGGGCACAGTCGGGCAACCCCGCGGCGGCCCCCGCCATGCAGCAGCCGGCGATGCAGGCACCGAACATGCAGCAATATGGCTCGCAGTTGTCGAACCAGGCGAACCAGTATCAGCAGAGCCTTAGCAACCAGACGCAGCAATACGCCAACCAATTGCAGGCCCAGCCGCAGCAGTATGCCAACCAGGCCCAGCAGTCGATGACTGCACAGCAGCAACAGCTGACCAACCAGCTGCAGAACACGGCAAACCAATACCAGCAGGGCTTCAACAACCAGGCTCAGCAACTGAACAACCAGTTTCAGCAGGGCATGCAGAGCACTCAGCAGCAGGTGGCCAACCAGGCTCAGCAGGCCATGCCGCAGATGCCGACCGGACCGCAACAGCAGACGGCCAACGGCAACTGGTGGCCCTTCTCCAACACCAGCGGCATGCCGCCGGCACGGGCCGTCCCCGTCCAGCCAGCCCGATACTGATATACGCCGGGCATATCCATCCCGCTGTCCCATCGCTCCCGCTCCGGGCTTCTATTCGTGGGCGGCACAACCGTTTGGGGTCATGGTACCGGTTGAATAAAAGCCCCCGGCGGAAGCCGGGGGACTCCGGGTATGCAGCTGTTCCGCGTTGCCACGCCGATCCGCCTGCGTGCGCTGAAACGGCCATGCATCGCCTCCGGGGTCGCGTTCGCTCCCGGTGTCCCATCGCTCCCGCTCCGGGCTTCTCTCCCCCCCGACTTGTCGGTCTTCGGAAACCCTCCGATACTGAATCATCGCCGCCATTGATGGTGGTGGTCCTCTTGGTGAGAGCAGGGTCCATGTTCGAGTGGTTGGAAGGCATTGCCCCCCGATTCGGCATCGGCACGCGTCCCGCCATCAATGCCTCGACATGGCAGATGGTTACCCGTATCGAGGCCCTTGCGCCGGAGATGGAGGCTCTCAACGACCTCGCTCTCAAGCGGCTGGGCCGGTCGCTCTCCTACCGGGCCCGAGCCGGGGAACCGACCGATTCACTGCTCATCGAGAGCTTCGCCGCCACCCGTGAAGCCGGTCGGCGACGACTCGGCATGCGGCACTACGACGTGCAGTTGCTGGCAGGCATTGCGCTCGTCAATGGAGCGATCGTCGAGATGCAGACGGGCGAAGGGAAGACGCTCGTGGCGACGCTGCCGCTGGTGCTCTACTCGTTCTCCGGTCGTGGGGCCCATCTCGCGACAGTCAACGACTACCTCGCCAAGCGTGATGCCGAGTGGATGACGCCAATCTACGAAGCCCTCGGCCTCAGCGTAGGCATCGTGCAGTCCCAGCAGGATTTCGATGCCCGGCGCAAGGCCTATGCCTGCGACGTCACTTACGGCACCGCTGGGGAGTTCGGCTTCGACTTCCTCAAAGACCGCTTGATGAACCGCGAGATCACCGAGGGCCGCGGCGACCTTGGCGCCGTGCTCGCTGGCACCACCCCTGGCAGCTCCGCCAAGCTCCTGCAGCGGCCCTATTGGTTCGCGCTGGTCGACGAGGCAGACAATGTGCTCATCGACGACGCGAGAACTCCGCTGATCATCGCATCTCCCCCGGGCGAAGCACAGGCTGCTGAACAGGCACTCTTCCGCTTCGCCGCGCAGGCTGCCGTGACCCTGCAGGCCGAAGAGGATTTCGAGGTCGAGCAGCAGAAGCAGACCTGCGAACTGCTGGGCCGCGGCCGCAGCCGCGTGCGGGCCATGGTGCGGCCCGACGCGATCGAATCGGTGAGCCTGCTGGCGATCTACGAGGCCGTGGAGCGGGCAGTACGGGCCCGACGATTCTTCATCCGCGACCGGCAGTATGTCGTCCGCGACGGCAAGGTGGTGATCATCGATGAATCGACGGGCCGGGCTGCCGAGGGACGCAACTGGCGAGACGGCCTGCACCAGGCCGTCGAGGCCCAGGAAGACATCGAGATCACCGTGCCGTCAGGACATGCGGCGCGAGTCACCCTCCAGAATCTGTTTGCCCGCTGGCCGCATCTTGCCGGCATGACCGGGACGATTGCCACCAGCGCCGCGGAACTCGCGCGGACCTATGACGTGGCGGTGGCCGTGGTGCCCACCAACCGCCCGGCAATCCGCCAACGGCTTGCACCGGTGGTCTGCGTCAACCAGGCTGAAAAATTTGCCCGGATCGTCCTGGAAACGGCGGAGTTGCATGCCGTCGGACGGCCGGTGCTCATCGGCACGCGTTCAATCGACAAGTCGGAGGAACTGTCACGGCTCCTCGACGGGGCCGGCCTACGGCACACCGTGCTCAACGCGCGTCACATCGAGAAGGAGGCGGAGATCGTGTCGCAGGCCGGGCAGCTTGGACAGATCACCGTCTCCACGAACATGGCGGGCCGTGGCACCGACATCAAACTGGGTGACGGTGTGCTGGAGTTGGGCGGACTCCACGTGATCTGTACCGAACTCCACGACTCGGCCCGAATCGACCGTCAGCTCGTCGGCCGCTGCGGTCGGCAGGGCGATCCCGGCACCTGGCGACAGTATGTGTCGCTCGACGATGACATCCTGGTCGCGGGCTATGGCGCCGCCCGGGCCCGCCGCCTGGTGGCCCGTCTGGCCGGACGCATGGACGGCGATCCGGAGCGGCTTCTGGCGGCGTTCCGGCGGGCGCAACGGCGGGTCGAGGCCCGGCACGTCCGGCAGCGTCGCCTGCTTGAATACGTCGAACGGCAGCGGGCGGAGGCCCATATCCAGATGAGCCAAGACCCGTATCTCGATGCGGCGTCCTGACCGTGAACGACACCCCCGGCAGTCATGGTGGCTCGAGATGCCGCTATGATGCGACCATGCCGACCCTTCTGTCCTTCTTCATGTTCCTGCTGTGCGTGGCGCCGCTCCTGACGGTGGCCCACGCAGAGGACCAGTACGTGCAGGAGCCGGCTGCCGATGGCACGGTGTCGATCGTGTCGGCACCGCCAGCAGCGGGCCGCGATGAACCGGCTACCGTCAGTGTGGCGACCGATCTGCTCTCTCAATCTCTCGAGCCACTTGAGTCCGGCTTCCGCGGCGACGCGACTGCCGGTGGCAGTTCCGCGGCAGCAGCCTCATCAGTGAACGCGGCGGTATACACCCGACCGTTGCCGCTGGTGGAGGCGTTGGAGCGGTCAGGCGACCGATCGCGGCGGCTCTGGATCTCACAGGCGTATTGGAAGGTGTCGGCAGGATTCGCGATGCTCCGCTGGAGCACCGAGGCACTCGAACGGTTGGAGCTGATCGCCCCCGGTGGTGATCCTCACGACCGTGCCGTTCTCGACGTGGCAGTATCTGCCGCCCGCGCCGATCTGGCCGACGCCCGGGCGGAACTCGTCTCCGCCCAGCAGGAACTGGTCGACCTCGTGCGACTGCCCGCCGGCGATCCGCTGCCCTGGCCGGTCGACAGACCCCTTGCCGGCCCCTACCAAACACACTTCGAGACTCTTTTCTCGACTCGTCCGGCAACGGGCCGCATCCGGGCGATCGTGCGGATGCTGCCCTTGAAACACGAGGCGCTCGAAGCCCGCGCGGCGGCCGTGGTGGCCGCCCAGAAGGCAATGCAAATGGCGGAGGCCGACCACGCGAAGGGGCAGCGGCCCATCGAGGCGGTGACCGCCGCCCATGCCGCAGTCACCGGCCAGCAGCGAGAGTTCGTCAAAGTGATGAAGGCCTACAACCTCGACATCGCCGAATATGCCATGGCGGTGGCCGATCTGTCGGTGCCCGACGACCGCTTCGTCTCGATGCTCATCGGCACCCCGATCCAATGGCGGCCCCAGGCCTCCGCGGCACCGCAGTCCTCCCCCCAACAACTGCCCGCCACACCACTCTCTCCAGTGCCGACGGCCAACTGACTCCAGCGCCAATCGATTCGTACTTTCACGCCCGCAGCGACGCTGCACCTTTTGGTCACCGACCGTCATGCCGATGCCCGCCAGTGCCACCATGTCCGCCACTGCGACACCCCATGCGCCGATCCCGCCGCTCACCATCGGGCCGGTTGTCGTCGATCCACCTGTGCTCCAGGCACCGATGGCCGGGTATACGAACTACGCCTATCGACAGGTGGTCCGCGAGTGTGGCGGCGCGGGCCTGCTGGCCACCGAGATGATAGCCGCCCGCAGCGCCACCTGGTTGGAGACGCACCGCAGCGAGAATCCGGATCGACTCTGGGGCGTGCGGGACGAACCGCGACCGCTGGCGGTACAGATGTGGGACAACGACCCGGAGAATCTGGCGCAGGTGGGCCGTCGACTTGCCAAGGATTTTCTTGTCAGTGTCGTCGATCTGAACTTCGGCTGTCCCGTCCGGCAGGTCACTGAGAAGGCGCATAGCGGATCGTGGCTACTGCGGGATCCCGACCGCGTGGGCACAATCGTTCGGCGGGTGGTCGAGGCCTGCGACGGCGTGCCCGTCACGGCGAAGATCAGGCTTGGCTGCGCCGACACCTGCCGCACCGCCGTCGAGGTGGCGCAGCGGATCGAGGAGGCTGGGGCTTCCTGTCTCACCGTGCACGGCCGTGTGGCGTCACAGTTCTTCACGGGCAGAGCCGACTGGGAGGCGATCGCGGAGGTGAAGCGGAGCGTGTCGCGAATGCCGGTTGTGGGCAACGGGGACATCGATTCCGCGGAGACGGCCGTGGCCCGACTCCGCGAGAGCGGCGTCGATGGCGTGATGATCGCCCGGGAGGCACTCGCCCGGCCTTGGATCTTCGCCCAAGTGGCGGCGCTCCTGCGGGGCGAGCCGATGCCACCCGATCCCACACTCACCGAACAGCGGGAACTGGTGTTCCACCACTACGACCTCGTCTGCAGGCGATTCGGCGTCGAGCGGGGCACGATGCTGATGCGGAAATTCGCATGCGCCTATGCGCAGGGGCTACCGGGTGCCCGTGACTTCCGCGGCAAGGTGTCCCGCGTGACCACCCGGGAAGAGTTCCTCGACGCCATGAACACCAGCTTTCCAAGGCACGATCCCGTCTAACCGGCTCCGCCGGACCTACCCCCCGCTGCCGATTATTCACAGAAATGCTTGTCAAAAATGACCAATCGCATACAGTACAGGCATGAACCGCAGCACGTCCCCCGCAGAACACCGTTCCTCCGACGCAGCCGTGATCGAACTGCTGCGGGTGCAGAATGCGATTGGAATCGGTGAACTCGCCCGGCAACTGGGCGTCACTGCGACCGCGGTTCGCCAACGGCTTGATCGGCTGATGCGGGCCGGTCTGGTCGGCAGAACCACCCTTTCCGGCGCTAAGGCGGCCACCGACTCCGGCCACACGCGCACGCCCAGACTGCGTGGCCGGCCCTCGCATGTCTACAGTCTCACGGAGAAGGGCCGCCGGAGCGGTGGCGACAATTTCCGGGATTTGGCGGTCGTGCTCTGGAACGAGATTCGGAGTGTCCGCGAACCAGCCGTTCGCCGGGGCCTGATCTCGCGGATTGGCTCAGCCATGGCCGGTATGTACCGCGATGAAGTGTCGGGCGATACGCCCGGGCAGCGGCTGGAGCAGATTGCGAAAGTCCTGCGTGACCGACAGATTTCCTGTGATGTTGGGCACTCAGGCACCGCGCGCGAGGCCACTGCTGCCGATCGCCTGTCGGTGCTCACAAGCTACACCTGCCCATTCCCTGAACTGGCAGAGCAGGATCGTGGCATTTGCGCCGCCGAACGGCTGATGCTGCAAGACCTCGTCGGCTCCGCGGTGCAACTGACCGAATGCCGGCTCGATGGGGCAGCCTGTTGCCGATTCACCGCAGGCGGCGACGAATTCCTGTCTGCAAACACTGCCACTTGCAACAAGCCGGGCTGAAGCATTGAATGCCGAACGGCCTCCGTCACATTCCACCTCGCCACCACACCCGCCCACCCAACAGTAGGAGTTGCCACCATGACACAGCCCCAGGTCAATCCGACACCATGGATCGAGGGTCGTTTCGAGGAGAACATGGTCCTGACGACTGTCGAACAGGCCATTAACTGGGCCCGACAGTCGAGCATCTGGCCGATGACGTTTGGTCTCGCCTGCTGCGCGATTGAGATGATGGCTGCCGGTGCGAGCCGATACGACCTCGACCGTTTTGGTGCTGGCGCCTTCCGTGCCACCCCCCGGCAGGCCGACCTGATGATCGTTGCCGGCACCGTCACCTACAAAATGGCCAGCCGCGTCCGTCGCCTCTACAACCTCATGCCCGATCCGAAATATGTGATCGCCATGGGCGCCTGCACCACCGGCGGCGGCCCCTATTTCAAATGGGGCTACCACGTGGTGAAGGGCGTCGACTTGGTCGTGCCCGTCGATGTCTATGTGCCCGGCTGTCCGCCCCGTCCAGAAAGCCTGCTCGAAGGTCTCATGCGTATCCAGGACAAAATCCAAGGACAGCGGATCGCCAAGCGGACGGGCAGCGTGGGCAAGGTCGACGACGAACTCCCCGTGCCCCACCATTCCGGCTACGTCGTGTCGCCAGTTGCCGATGGCAGTCTCGTGTTCGACCATCAAAAGGTGCAGTCCTGAACGACGGCCACCCCGAAGAAAACCAAAAAGGAAAACTGATGTCCGCCCATTCGCAGGAAAAACTCGTCATCACCGGGCTGCATGCCGCCGTGGACGGCCAGGAGATCCTCAAGGGCGTCGACCTGGAGATTGGTCGTGGGGAAATTCACGCGCTGATGGGCCCCAACGGCTCCGGCAAGAGCACGCTGGGCTACTGCATCATGGGCCATCCGTCCTACGAGGTCACGGCCGGCTCGATCGAACTGGTGGAGGCCGACGGCACGCGACATGATCTGCTCGCGATGGAGCCAGACCAGCGGGCCCGTGCGGGTGTCTTCCTGGCCTTCCAGCGGCCGATGTCGATCCCCGGCGTGCGGTTGGCCGACTTCCTCCGACACGCGGTCACGAACGTGCGAAATCCGGACCGCAAAGAGGGACAGGAACTGATGCCGATGCGGGATTTCCGCAGCGAACTCAAGGCGAAGATGGCAGATCTCTCGATCGACACCGAGTTTGCCCGACGGTATGTCAACGATGGTTTTTCCGGCGGCGAGATGAAGCGGGCTGAGATCCTCCAGCTCGCGATGCTCCGCCCGAAGTTCGCGATTCTTGATGAGACAGACAGCGGCCTCGACGCCGACGCCGTTCGCCTCGCCAGCCAGAGCATCGCCCGAATCGGCGGTGCCGAGATGGGAATCCTGATCATCACGCACCACGAGCAACTGCTCGAACACAATATTCCACTCCGAACGCACGTGATGCTCGGCGGTCGGATTGTCGAGTCTGGCGGGCCGGAACTGGCCGCCGAACTGCATAAGAGAGGCTACGAGCGGATCCGCGCAGCCTATCCCGAGGCCGCGGCCGCGGAACGTTCGATGCAGGATTCGACCACCACGAGCGAACTCCATCCGGCCCCTCCCGTCACCGCCTGAACTCCACCACCTGTTACGAGCGCCCGACACGAAAAGGAACACACCATGGCTACCGGTCTTCATCCCTCCGCGGGCGATTCCAGCACGATCGCGGTCGGCACAGGCGACGCCATCGGCGAAATCAACAAGTACGACTTCCGCACCGACTCCCCGGCCGTCTTCAAGGCCCGTCGCGGCATCGATGCGAGCATCGTTGCGCAAATCTCGGAGATGAAGCGGGAACCGGCATGGATGCGTGACTTCCGGCTCAAGTCGCTGGAAATCTTCAACTCGAAGCCGATGCCCCACTGGGGTGGCGATATCGCTGTCGATTTCCAGGACATCTTCTACTACCTGAAGCCCGCCGAGCAGCAGGGGAAGACCTGGGAGGAGGTGCCCGACGCCATCAAGAAGACGTTCGACCGACTCGGCATCCCAGAGGCCGAGCGAAAGTTTCTCTCGGGTGTGAAGGCGCAGTTCGAGAGCGAGGTGGTCTACGGATCGCTGCAGGAGGATCTGTCGAAACAGGGCGTGATCTTCACCGACACAGACACCGCCGTCCGCGAACACCCTGACCTGCTCCGCGAGTATTTCGGCCGGATCATCCCGCCGACCGACAACAAGTTCGCTGCCCTCAACTCGGCCGTCTGGTCGGGCGGTTCGTTCATCTACGTGCCCAAGGGCGTGAAGATCGAATTCCCGCTGCAGGCCTACTTCCGCATCAATGCCGAAAGCATGGGGCAGTTCGAGCGGACACTGATCATCGTCGATGAGGGCGCCCAGGTGCACTACGTCGAGGGCTGCACAGCGCCGATGTACTCCACCGAAAGCCTCCACTCCGCAGTGGTCGAGATCGTCGTCAAGAAACATGGCCGCTGCCGCTACACAACGATCCAAAACTGGGCCAACAACATCTACAACCTCGTCACCAAGCGGGCCATGGCCTACGAGGGAGCGATGATGGAGTGGATCGACGGCAATCTCGGCAGCCACCTGACGATGAAATACCCGGCGGTCTACATGATGGAACCCGGTGCACGTGGCGAAATCCTCTCGATCGCATTCGCCTCGGCGGGCCAGCATCAGGACGCCGGCGCGAAACTCGTCCACGCCGCCCCCAACACGTCCGGTCGGATCGTCTCCAAGAGCATCTCGAAGAACGGCGGCCGCGCCAGCTATCGCGGACTGGTCCGCGTTGAGCCGGGTGCTCGCAAGAGCCGGTCGAGCGTCGTCTGCGATGCCCTGATCCTCGACGACAGGAGCCGCAGCGACACCTATCCGTATATCGAGATCGAGGAACAGGACGTCTCCATCGGCCACGAGGCGAGCGTCTCCAAGATCGGGGAGGAGCAACTCTTCTATCTCACCAGCCGCGGGCTGACTGAGGCGGAGGCGAGCACGATGATCGTGGGCGGCTTCATCGAACCGCTCGTGAAGGAACTGCCAATGGAGTATGCGGTGGAGATGAATCGGCTCATCGAACTGCAGATGGAAGGCTCGGTGGGGTGACCCGACTTCCATGATCTCCACACCCATGACCACACCCTCAGCCACTGCCCTGCCCGCCACCTTCGACCGCGCATCGCTCGAGCAACTGCTTGCCGATCAGCACCCGGGTGGGGTGGCTCCCGCCTGGGTGATCGACCGCCGCCGGGCGGCTTTCGATCGGCTCGAATCGCTTCCCCTGCCCGACCGGCGGGACGAGAACTGGATGCGGACCGACATCCGCCTCTTCAAGCCCAAGGCCTGGGGCCTGCGGCGGCGTCCGAACTCCGACGCCACCATCCCGACGGGCCTGCTCGCGGAATGTCTGGCGGGTGGCCGGTCTTCCGGCGATGCGTTCTTCGACGATTCCCCGCAGGCAGCTGGCAACAGTACGCCGCTCGCAGGACGCCTGCTCTCCCTTGATGGCCATGTGCTCAGCGAGGAGCTCGATCCGGCCCTCGCCGCCCGTGGAGTCTTGTTTGGTTCGGCTGACCGACTGCTCGCCGAGCATGCCGACATATTCCAGCGGCACTGGTTCTCCGTGATCGACTCGCAGTGCGACTGGTTTGCGGCGTTGCACGCGGCGTTCCATACGGCAAGCACGGTGCTCTACGTGCCTCCCGGTGTAAAAATCAACGAGCCGCTGCATGTGCTCTCAGGACTCGGCGAAGGCGGCGTCGACACCTCGCATGTGCTCGTCGTGCTCGGCGACGGTGCGGAGGCAACGGTGCTCACGGAGACGGCCGGCGGCGGTGGCGCCAGCTTGGCCCCCGGGTCGGGCTTTCACTGCGGCGGCACTGAGATCGTCGTTGGCCGTAGCGCCTTCCTCCGGATGGTCAACCTGCAGAACTGGAGCACGGGCGTCTGGCACTTCGCGCGTCAGAAGGCCGTGGTACATGAGCAAGGACGGTTGCAGTGGACGCTTGGTGCACTCGGTAGCCGGCTCTCCCAGGTCGCCCAAGACGTGGCGCTCGTTGGCCGCGGCGCATCGGCCCAGGTCAACGGCGTGATGTTCACTGAGGGTCGCCAGCAGTTGGTCTACAACACGCTCCAGCACCACGAGGCCCCTGGCTGCCGAAGCGACCTGCTCTACAAGGGCGGTCTCCAAGACCGCTCCCGGCTCGTCTGGCGAGGCATGATCAAGGTGGACAAGGCCGCGCAGAAGACCGACGGCTACCAGCGAAACGACAATCTCATGCTCTCGCGCGAGGCCCGCGCCGACTCCATCCCCGGCCTTGAAATCGAGGCCGACGACGTCCGTTGCACGCACGGCGCCACGAGTGGCCGGGTCGACGAAGAGCAGATCTTCTACGCTCAGGCCCGCGGCCTCTCCGCCGACGAAGCTGCCCGACTGGTGGTCGCCGGGTTCTTCCAGCAGGTTTTCGATCGAATCACGATCCTGCCCGTCCGCGAGGCACTCGCCCGGGCGATCGGCAGCCGCATTCGCCGCATCTCCTAGCTGCGGTTCCCAGTTGCATTTTCCCGGCGGCGGTTCGCTGCCCTTTTTTGGAGTCCCACCATGCCCGACTTCACCCGTGTGGCTGACCTGTCGGAGATTGCCGATCCGGGCAAAATGCTCGTTGAAGTGGACGGGGAAGTCGTCGCACTCTTCCACGTGGAAGGCCGTTTCTACGCCATCGACGATGTCTGTACGCACGACGGCGGCCCGCTCGTTGACGGTGAACTCACCGGCTACAAAATCGCCTGTCCACGGCACGGGGCAAAGTTCGATATCCGCACAGGTGCCGCGCTTTCGATGCCCGCCGTGCGGCCGACTCGGGCGCACGCCGTGAAGGTGGAGGACGGCGGCGTGTGGGTGGCGCTGGGATCCGGCCCCGGGGCCACGCCCGGCCCGAACAATCAGGCGGCCGACTTCAGGAGCTACACACCGACCAATACAGCCGCGAGCGCAGCCGAATCCTCTCCCGCATCGCACGCATCAGCTGGATCGCCGGCAGCGGCATCCTCGACGCCAGCAACCGCCGGGGCGTCGCCGTCCACGGCGACAGCGGCAGCGACCGACGGCGTGCCCAGCGAAGAGGCCGTCCGCGAATGGCTCAAGGAGGTGAAGGATCCGGAACTGTTCGTGAATATCGTCGACCTGGGCCTGATCTACGGGGTGACCCTCTCGCCATCGGCCGATGCACCGGGCAAGCACCAAGTCGCGATCGACATGACGATGACGAGTCCCGCCTGTCCGGCCGGGCCACAGCTGATCGCCGACACCAAGCGAGCGGTTGGCAGCCGTGACTCAATCGCGGGCGTTGAGGTGCGAATCGTGATGGATCCCCCGTGGACACCCGATCGCATGACGGATGCCGCCCGCGACCAACTGGGCATCTTTTGAGGAATCTGGCCTCCGACCACGTCCGCCTGACGGCGTTGAGCGGGCTTCTCTCCACCTTCCCTGGATCCAGGCCGTGCTCGTCCCGTTCACGCTGCTCCTCAACGCAGCCGCGATTTTTCTTCTGGAACCGTTCGCCGGAAAGTGGCTCATGCCCTGGTACGGCGGTTCGCCGGCGGTCTGGAACGCCTGCATGTTCTTCTTCCAGGGAGTGCTGCTCGCCGGCTACCTCTACGCCCACTGCCTCCAGCGACTCTCCCTGCCCGTCCAGATTGGGGTCCACGGCGTCGTGATGGTGGCGACATGCCTGACGTTACCCGTATCGATCGTGACAACGGGCGTGCCAGGGGCTGCCGTGCATCCTTCGTGGAACGTCGTGGTCGACCTGTTCCGATCGATCGGCGCCATCTTCTTCGTGCTTTCGGCAACGTCGCCCCTGCTTCAGGCATGGTTTGTCCAATCGGGATCACGACACAATCCGTATCCGCTGTTCGCGGCTAGTAATCTGGGGAGTCTGATCGGACTGCTCGCCTTTCCCTTCATCGTCGAGCCCTGGCTGCCGCTTTCAGCACAGGGAGCCTGGCTGACGATCGCTTCCGCTGCAGTGATGGTGCTCGTCTCTGCGAGTGGCTTGGCATGCTGGCGCACGAGAGCGTGCGACACGCTAGCGACTGACGAGGCAGTCGGTCTGGAGCAACCTGTGTCAGTGGCGGTGGCAGCGCCGCCGCAAGCCGGGCTCTGGCTGCTCCTCTCGATGTGCCCATGCATGCTGCTGATGGGGAACACCGTGCACCTGACCAGCGAAATTGCCCCGATGCCGTTGCTCTGGATCGTCCCGCTGGCACTCTACCTCGCCTCCTTCGTGGTCGCCTTCTCGCACACCCGATATTCCGCGGCTGTGACCCGCTGGGCTGGACCAGCGTTCTTCGCCTGCGCTCTCGTCATCGCCTGGCGCGTCTTCCTGCAGCGGCATGAAGCGATCGATCTGCTGCTGCACTGCCTGCTGCTGGCCACGGGAGCCACCGCCCTCCACGGACAATTGGCGACGGCCCGTCCGGATGCCGGGCGGCTTACCGAGTATTACACCGTGATCTCGCTCGGCGGGCTTGTGGCCAGCGGATTCTGTGCGCTGATCGCGCCGCTCTTGTTCAATTGGCAGGCCGAATATCCGCTGGCGATCGTGGCAACACTGCTGCTCGTCGTCTGGCCGGCAATTCCTCGACTCCACCTGCGTGATGGTTCTGTTATTTCACGCACCGCCCGGCTTGCCGTCGCAGGGATCGTGTTCCTGGGACTGGCATGGAACATCTATTTTTCAGAGCGAGCGAGCAGAACACTCCTGCGTGAGCGGACGTTCTTTGGCGATTTCCAGGTGAACATCGGCGCAGCAGGGAGAACATTCCAACTCGTCCATGGTCGCACGACCCACGGCGCGCAGATGATCTCCGATGACGTCCGCGTGCGGCGAATTCCGCTGTGCTACTACTTTCTCACCGGACCAGTCGGCCGCGTGATGCTTTCCAGCAGGAGTTTGCCGATCGCCACCGATGTGGCGGTGGTCGGGCTCGGCGTCGGGTCGCTGGCAGCCTACGGGGAGCCGGGAGACCGTTACGACTTCTACGAGATCGACGAGGCCGTGGAGCGAGTGGCCGACGGGAACGGTCCGTTCACGTTTCTGGCCGATGCCCGTGACCGCGGCGCGGAGATGAGGGTCATCATCGGCGACGCGAGGCTGCGACTGCAGAAGGCCGAGTCGGCACGCTATGGAATGATCGTGCTGGATGCCTTCTCAAGCGACGCCATTCCCGTGCACCTGCTGACCGTGGAGGCCGTCGGCGAATATCTGCAGGCGCTGCAGGAGGACGGTCTGCTTGTCTTCCACATCTCGAATAACTTCGTCGATCTGGAGCCCGTCATCGCAAACCTCGCGGCAGCGTTGGGACTGGAGGCGTTCGTTCAGGATAACATCGACATTTCAGAGGAAGAGACGAAGCGGGGCAAGATGCCTTCCACGTGGGTGGTCGCCGCCCGGTCAGCAGAGGCTCTCGATCCAATCGTGCGCAGCGGCGACTGGCGAAGGTGCAACCAGCGGCGTGGCGTCGAGTTGTGGACCGATCAGTTCTCCAACGTCCTGGCGGTCATGCGGCAGTGGGGCGACGGTCAACGCGACGCCCCCTGAACGGCCTCTGTATCAAAGGCCCTCTGACATACCACAACGCCCGGTGTCGCCGGCGCACGGGCGCCCACGACGAACGCACTGGATTCCTGCGAGCTTACGCGCTCTTGTGCCGGGCCGCTTCGCGGACCGGAACCACTGGCTCCGTTCCCGCGACGTTCCGCTCGTTGATCACGTAGGTGCTGCCGTTGTTCTCCGGCAGATCGAACATAATGTCGAGCATCACGTCCTCCATGATCGACCGCAGACCGCGGGCCCCGGTCTCCTTCCGCATTGCCCTGCGGGAGATCGCCACGAGCGCTTCGTCGGTAAATTCGAGCTTGCAGTTCTCGACTCCGAAGAGCTTCTGATACTGCTTCACGAGTGCATTCTTCGGCTCCTTGAGCACCTTCACCAGAGCCGTCTCGTCGAGCGGTTGCAACGACGAGATCACCGGCAACCGGCCGACGAGTTCAGGAATCAGACCGAATTCGAGAATGTCGTCGGAATCCACCTGTGGCAACAGTTCCGAAAGGTCGGCGTCGCCACGGTAGCCACTGGGCTGACCAAAGCCGATCGTCCGCTTGCCGAGTCGCCGGGCGATGATCTTGTCGATGCCAACGAACGTTCCTCCGCAGATGAAGAGGATGTTCGACGTGTCGATCTGAATGTACTGCTGCTCCGGATGCTTGCGGCCGCCTTGGGGCGGCACATTGGCCACGGTGCCTTCGAGCATCTTGAGGAGCGCCTGCTGCACGCCCTCGCCGGAGACGTCCCTGGTGATGGAGACGTTTTGGCTTGTCTTACCGATCTTGTCGATCTCGTCGATGTAGAGCACGCCCCGCTGCGCCGCCTCGATGTCGAAATCGGCAGCATTCAGCAGTTTGAGGAGAAGGTTTTCGACGTCCTCGCCAACGTAGCCCGCCTCGGTGAGCGTGGTCGCATCGCCAATGGCAAATGGCACGTCAAGGATCTTCGCCAGCGTGCGGGCCAGCAGGGTCTTGCCCGAACCGGTGGGGCCGAGCATCAGGATGTTGGACTTGTCGACTTCGACGTCCCCACCCTCGCTGCCCAGATTGAGACGCTTGTAATGACTATGGACGGCAACTGCGAGCACCCGCTTGGCGTGCTGCTGGCCAATCACATATTGATCGAGGTGGCCGACGATCTCCCGGGGCGACGGAATGGTGGTGAAGAGCTGCTTGCTCGTCCCGCGTCGCCGCTTCTCCTGATCCAGGATCGACTGGCAGAGATCGATGCACTCGCCGCAGATATAGACGTCGCCCGGTCCCTCGACCAACGGACCGACATCGCGGTAGCTCTTTCGACAGAACGAACAGAAGGCATTCTTCTTCGTCGTTCCGCCAGCACCACGGCGTCCCAGCCCGCCGACATCTTTCCCTGATGGCATGCTTCAATTCCTCGAGGGTCTTTTCCCGCCCGTTCACCACAGGCTTGTGTCGCTCTGAGCGTTTCAGCGCACTACGAGATGCCCAACCCCTGCTGGCGATTGGATTCCTTCGCATCGGTCCGCACGTGCGGCTCGACGAGCGTAGATATTTTTCGGTATTCCTCTTCGCTTAGCTCACCCTTGTCCCGCAGATTTTTGTAGCCGACAAGAGAGCTTTCCCAATCGCCATGATCGGTCTCTGGCTCGAGCCACCACGAGCGGACTGCGACGATCGCAGCGATCCCGAGGGCTACAAAGAGACCGAGCAGGAGGGCACTGATCAGATACGCTTGCACGGCACACGATCCTGTCGCGGAGGATGTTCACCCGGAAGGAGGCACGGCTCCCTGGAGAGCGCCTACGTTTTCCAGCGCGCCAGCTGCATTATGGCCGCCGGTCGCACATGGGGTCCAGAAAGATCCCCCCCACTTTTCGCAGGCCCTACAGGCTATGGCAATGGCAATGTCTATTGCCTCAAAACCGACCGGTTTTCCTGCTTGTGACGAAAAAACGCGACTTTCCGCGCTGGATGGCCGATTTTCCCGACATGGCACGACTCTCGCCACCATACCGCCCACCGTTCCACCGTTGCCGCCGGCCACGGCACCTCTTTCCGCTGCCGGAGATCGCGATGGCCCTCGCCGTCGTGTGGGCCGCTCTGGGCAGTCTGGCTCCAGTCGCAGTCGGTGCCGACGTCCCTGCCGAGCAGGCACGACTTCCGGAACTGGTGCGGACCAAACATCGCACGTTTTCGATCCCCTTCCGACTGCCCGCAGCTCAGGACGCCGACGCAACGCCGCTTCGAGTGTCGCTGAGCGTTTCGAAGGATCTGGGCGGCAGCTGGGAGGCTGCCGGGGAGGTCGCCCCCTCGGCTGGCACCTTCGCCTACCAGGCGGGAGCAGATGGCGAGTATTGGTTTCGTCTGCGGTCCATCGATCGCAAGGGACGGACACGCGGCGGCGAGGGCCCAGACATGCGGGTGCTCGTCGATGCTGCCGGCCCGCGGCTCGCCGCCCGTGTGTGGAAGGGAGCCGATGGTGAGATCCTCTGCCGATATGCCGCCATCGACGATTCAATCCGCATGGAATCTCTGAAACTCGAATACCGCACCGCCGACGCCCAGGGCTGGAAGACCGTCGCTGCCGAGGGCGTGCTCTCCCGTGAGTCTCCGGCCCACCTTGTCGGTGAAGAGATCTGGTGGGCGGGCGAGAAAGTCGATGCACTGACGGCGCGGATCACTGTGTCAGACTCCGCTGGCAACCAGACCGTGCGGCAGTTCACGATGGAGCCGACCGATCCCAATATTGATCAGACGGCATTGGCTCAGGAACTGGGTGCCCCCAGCCTGCCCACGCAGGAGCAGCCCTCCGACGCGGCCCTTTCGCGCATGCCTCGACCGGTCACACAGGCTTCCTCGGCGACCGGCGGTTGGACGGCCGAAACCGCCGCCGCTTGGTCGGCGGAACAGCCGCGCAGTCAGGTCGCAACTGGCCATATGGGTGTCGGCCGCAGCAGGAGTGAACCGCCGAGCGTGCTGGCCAAGAGTGCCACAGATCCCACAGGAGGCCGTAGCCTGCTGGCCTCGACAGCCGCTGGACTGCCCGCCCAGATGCCCTCCCAACTTTCCGGTGAACCACAGCCACTGGAGTACCGCGGTCGGCCGCTGCAGCTTTCCCGATCCCGCCGCTTCGCCTGGGATTACGAAATGCCGGCTGAACGACCGAACGCCACGCCCCTGAGGGTTGAACTCTGGAGCACGCGTGACGGCGGCATCTCCTGGCAGAAGGCTGCGGTGGATGATGACGACAAGAGCCCCATCGCCGTGACACTGCCGGCGGCAGGCCTCTACGGTTTTCGGCTCGAGATCCTGCCGGCCGCGGCGGATGCTGGCACTGGCCCGCGGCCGGGGGAGACGGCCGAAAGCTGGATCGGCATCGACGAAGATCCGCCTCATGTGGAACTTCTCGCTGCCACCCGCGTGTCCGAAGGCGACGCCAGCGGCATTGTGATCCGCTACACATCCCGCGATCAGCTGCCCGCACCAAAAACAACCCGACTTTTCTATTCGCCAAACGCGGAAGGCCCTTGGGCCACGATTGTCACTGCGATCGACAACCAGGGCGAATACCGTTGGCAACCGGACCGTGCGACGCCGGCCCGCGTCTATCTTCGTGTCGAGGTCTCCGATGCCGCCGGCAATGTTGGGGCGGTCACGAGCCCGGAGCCCGTCACCGTGTCGACCTCTCGTGTCGTCGGCCGTCTCGGTGGCGTCCGCACGCTGCCCGCAGGGCCGTAGCTGATTTACGCGAAACATCGGCATCCTGCCCACCTGACAGGCGGCAGCCTGTCCACAGCGAGTCGCTTGGCGGGCCTCCGCCCGCTGGCGCTGAAACGGCCATCCAGGCCTGCCGCGTGGGGCCTTGTCCGCCTCACGCCGGGCACGGCCCACAACCCGCTACACTGACGGCTTTCCCGTGGAGAGCCGTGCCGTGCCCGACGCCGCCAGTGCCCTCGATATCCTCCAACAGCCGGCCGAATGGTCGCTCGGGTCGCCGTCACTGGTTGCCTTGGTTGGAGACGAGCCGTTCCTGGTGGGCCACATGCTCACCCTGCTCCGCGATCACCTTTGTCCTGACGAGGCCGACCGGTCGTGGGCATGGCGGGAATTCGCCGGTGACGCCGATCCGGATCCCCGCGATGTCTTCGATGAGGCGGCCACGGTGCCGCTCTTTGCAGGCGCCACTCGCGCGGCCGTCGTGCGGAGTGCCGACGGCTTTGTAACCGCGGCCCGCGAAAGACTCGAAATGCTCGCCGGTTCTCCACGCAGCGCCGCTGGCGGCCGTGGACTCGTGATCCTCGAGGTGAAGAGCCTGCCAGCCAACACCCGTCTCGCCAAAGCGGTCGCCAAGCACGGCCTCATCATCGATGTCTCGATCCCGCCGCGTGCCAATCTGGCGGCCTGGGTACGCCAGTGGTCACAGTCGCGACACGGCATCCAGTTGGCCGCCGCCACAGCGCAACGACTGCTGGAGCGGCTCGGCAACAACCTCGGCCAGGTCGACCAGGCGCTGGCCCGCCTCGCCGCCGCCACCGATCCAGCCGCGAAGAAAACAGCCATTCAGCCGGAGGCGATCGATGACTTTGCCGGCAGTCCGCTGGAGCGGACCGCCTGGGGCATGATCGACGCCGCCGCCACGGGCGATGCCCGCGAGGCCGTCACCCAACTGGCCGCGCTCCTTGCCGCCGGCGAAAACCCCATTGGCATCAGCGCACAGATCGCCTCGGTGGTGCGCCGACTCTCCACGGCAGCCCGGCTGCTTGCCCTTCCGGCAGCGGGCGGCCGCCCTGCGGGCATCGAACAGGCGCTTCGGGAGGCAGGCGTGGCTGCCTGGCCGAAAGCGCTGGCACAGGCCCGCGAGTCGCTCGGACAACTCGGACCACGACGGGCCCGGCAGCTTCCCAGGAGGCTCCTGGACCTCGACCTCGCGCTCAAGAGCGATGCCTCGCGGGGTCTGCGCGCCCGGCTGGCCTTGGAGCGGCTCTTCTGCAAGATGAGCCGGCAGGCGGCGGCCGCAGGCAGTCCGCGTCGCGAGACGCCCGCCCCTCAACACCGCCAACTCTGACAGCATCCGCCCCAGACACGCGCAGCAGAAACACGCCTCAGGAGCCCCTCGTGAATTCCGATTCCCTCACCGATCCCCGCGACCGCTGGGACAACCCGCTTGCCTCACGCTATGCCTCGGCCGAGATGTCACGGCTCTGGAGCGACAACCACCGCTACAAACTCTGGCGGCAGACGTGGCTGGCGCTGGCAGAGGCGGAAGCCGAACTGGGTCTGCCGATCTCGCCAGCACAACTCGCCGAGATGCGGGCTCATCTTGAGCCGATCGATTTCGCGAAGGCGGCCGACTACGAGCGGAAGATGCGGCACGATGTGTTCGCCCATCTCCACACCTTTGGCGATGCCTGCCCACTGGCGCGCCCCATCCTCCACCTCGGGGCGACGAGCGCCTATGTAACCGACAACACCGATCTGATTCTGATGCGGGATTCGCTCGATCTCGTGGCGTCCCGACTGGCCGTGGTGATCGAGCGACTGGCGGACCGCGCCCTGGAGACCCGTGATCTGGTCTGCCTGGGCCGCACCCACCTGCAGCCCGCGCAGCCCACCACGATCGGCAAGCGGATCTGTCTCTGGATCCACGATCTGCTCCTCGATCTGGAGGAGGTCTTGCACCGCCGGCGACTCCTCCGCGGACGTGGCGTGAAGGGCACGACCGGCACACAGGCCAGCTTCCTCGAACTCTTCGAGGGCGATCACGCCAAGGTCCGCCGGCTCGACGAGATCGTGTCACGGAAGCTCGGCTTCGACCGCTCCTACGACGTGACCGGACAGACCTATTCGCGAAAGGTCGATTCGCAGGTCGTGTCGGTGCTTGCGGGCATCTCGGAATCGACCCACAAGGCCGGCAATGACCTTCGGCTGGCCGCAGCATGGGCAGAACTCGAGGAGCCTTTCGAGGCGGATCAGGTCGGCTCCTCCGCGATGCCTTACAAGCGGAACCCGATGCGGGCGGAACGGATGTGCGGACTGGCACGGTTTGTGATGGGGTTCACGGCGACTACCAGCCAGACGGCGGCGGTGCAGTGGTTCGAGCGGACGCTCGACGACTCCGCCCCGCGGCGGCTGGTGCTCCCGCAGGCGTTCCTCGCCACGGATGCGCAACTCGTGATCTATGCCAACATTGCCGGTGGACTGGTCGTGCTGCCGGGTGCCATCCGACGCAACCTGGAACACCACCTCCCCTTCCTCGCCAGCGAGCGGCTGCTGATGGCCGCCTCGAAGGCTGGCGGCGACCGGCAGGAGCTTCACGAGGCGCTCCGCCGTCACAGCCACGCCACCACGGCGCGGATGCGTGAGGGGCACGACAACGATATGGTCGAGCGGCTAGCAGCCGATCCGCTCTTCGCGGGCATCGATCTGGTGCAGGCGATGGACGTGCCCGGCCTGGCCGGCCGAGCGGCGGCCCAGGTGGAGGAATTCATCGCCGGTCCGGTGCGGGCGGCGCTCGCCGAGTGCCCGACGCGTGCCGCCGAATCGGCACTGCGAGTGTGAGAGGTCACACCCGGTCCTGATGTCGCGACTTGCTGCGATTGCTGCGGCAGTCGGCACATAGGCCGGAGATGATCAGCCGGTGGCTCCGCGCACGAAACTGGTGCTGACCGGCGACCGCGTCGCAGATCCTGGCGAGATCGTCGCTGGAGAATTCGATCAGCTTCTGGCATGACGTGCAGTGAAGATGGTCGTGCTGCGGGTAGCCGTAGTCGTGCTCATAGACGGCCCGACCTCCGAGCACCATCTTGCGCAGCAGGCCCGCATCCACCATCTCTGTGAGCGTGCGGTAGACGGTGGGGCGACTCGCCTTCGCCCCCTCTGGCGTCTGGCGGAGCCCGGCCAGGAGCTGCTCCGCATCGAAATGCTCGTGATGGCTGCTGACGTGGTCGACGATCACCTGACGCTGCCGCGTGATCCGCTTGCCACGGGTCTGGAGAAACTCCGCGAACCGCTCGCGCGGCGTCAGCGCGACGTCAACCTTGCCGAGTGAAAAGTCAGATGCGATGGCCATGGAATCTTTCAGGAGATGACCGTCTCTGCGAGTCTAAATCGCATCCGGCATAAGTCTAGCGGTCCGAACCGCCGGGGGCGGCGAAAGCCTCCGACTCGAGGCCAGGATAGGCCGACTCGCTTCGGCTTCCCCCGACCCCCGGCTCGCCGAAAGACCGACTACGCTTCCCAAAAAACGCCAACAGCCGGCCCGTTGCCGGACCGGCTGTTGCTTGGACAGTATTTTAGATCAGCCGGCGACTGACTCAGCCGCTGAGGCGATCGAGCAGGCGGTCGAGCGCCAGGTCGAGTTTCTCAGGCGTGTCGTACGAACCGTCGGCAATCGCCGCCCGGATCGCGTTGACGCGATCGAAGCGAATGTCGCCGGTCGATTCCGCAGACCGCACCGCATCGACCGACAGCGTCACCGAATCGTGCACCTCGGACACACCCTGCTGCATGGCGGCCTGAGTGCCATCAGCGGCCTGTGCGGCCTCGACACCCTTCAAGGCGTTCAGCCCCTGCGATCCCTGCGTCGACGTGACACCCCAGATGTTCATGTTGGCTCTCCTGTAGCGAAACCGGCGTACCGCGTTTCGAATCCCCAATGCACCCCCGACATGTCCGCTTCTACGCCGTTGCCGGCCGGAAGGTTCTCGGGTTCATGGCGAGTGTTGGGATTCGCGGCTGCCTGTTCCTTTCTGACTGACTGATCTCATCGCTATTGTTGCCGCGCTTCCGCGTTCCGGCGACACCAGTCGCCGGACAGCGGCCGGACGGAATCACCCGTGCGGTCGCCGCGACCAACCTTTTCTCATCGACCAACCGCGATTCCAAACTTCAGAAAAATTTTTCCCGGCTTGTTTTTCGCATTCTGCGGGCCCCAGGGGCCCGCATCCTGCCTAGACTGCCAGCCTGACGGCCGGCCAAACCATCGACACGGCCAATCAACTCAGCGCAAATTCCACCTTCCGCCGATCAAGCTGATTCTGGAGACGCTCCACGATGGCCGAATGCATCTGGCTGACGCGGCTCTCGGAGAGATCGAGCGTCGCGCCGATCTCCTTCATCGTCAGTTCCTCGTAATAGTAGAGGATGATGATCAGACGTTCGTTGCGGTTGAGTCCCTTGGTGACCAGCCGCATCAGGTCGGATTTTTGAATCCGCCGCGTCGGATCTTCACCCTTCTTGTCCTCCAGGATGTCGATCTCCCGGACGTCCTTCGAACTGTCGGTCTCGCACCACTTCTTGTTGAGGCTCACGAGGCTCACAGCATTGGCATCGACGAGGTGTTTTTCGAACTCCTCGTGCGACAGCCCCATGTGGGCCGCGACCTCGGCATCGGCCGGGGCACGCCCCAGTCTCGCCTCGAGCGTCTTGACCGCTTCGTTGAGCTTGCTGGCTTTCGATCGGACGAGACGTGGCACCCAGTCCATGGTCCGCAGTTCGTCGAGCATCGCCCCGCGAATTCGCGGCACGCAGTAGGTCTCGAACTTCACGCCGCGAGACATGTCGAAGGCATCGATCGCGTCCATGAGGCCGAACGTGCCCGCTGACACGAGATCGTCGAGTTCGACGCCGTCGGGTAGACGGGACCAGATCCGTTCGCCGTTGTATTTGACCAGCGGCAGAAAGATCTCGATGAGCCGGTTCCGGAGTGTCTCGTTCGACTGGTCGGCCTTGAAGGTCGTCCAGATCTCGAGCATCTCCTCAGCCGACGGCTGGGACGCATAGTTCGCCACGTCATCCTCCTTGAAAGGGCCTTACCTGCAAAGCCGCGGTTCAGCGCTGCCGCCACGCCACGAACTTCTTGTCTTCACGCCGGAGACGCACCATCCTGGTGCATCCCGACACTCCGCACTCGCCTGTATCCGACACCGACCAGCACCGCCGAACTTCTCATCATCGACCAGAAGCCGGCACCTACCTGAATGTTTTTCCGTTGAATATTTTTCCCTGTGGCCATCCAGCCCACCTAGACTGCTGCGGCCGCCTCACGCCGCCCGCAGCACCTCGCCACCTCCCACACACGCAAACACTTCCACCCGCTCCTCGTCGGCCAGTTCCTCTGTCGCAAGCACCTGCACGTCGGGGAGATGGCGGGACAGTGCCTCGCGGACCTGGAGCCGAACGGCTGCGGGCACGATAACCACAGGCCGCGCACCCCGATCCACGACGGGGCGAACGGCACGCCGCACTTCTGCAATCAATGGGAGGGGCAGACGACCTGAGCCGCCGACGATCGCGTCGATCGCAGCCCCTTCCAGCCGCACTGCGACGAGCCTTCCCCGCGGGTCCCGGGCTCGACGGCAGATCGATCGGGCCAGCGATCGCCGGACGATTTCCGCCAACTGCGCCGGATCAGCCGCCTCGGCGGCATGATCAGCCATGATTTCGAGCACCTCGGCCAGCGGCCGGATCGGCACGCCGTCGCGGAGCAGGCACTGCAGCGTGCGGTGAATGCGGGCGATCGTGAGTACGCCGGGCACCACCTGCTCGACGACCGCGGGCTGCACGGCACGAAGCGATTCAATCAGCCGAGCCACCGCGTCCCTGGTAAGCAAGCGGTCACCGTGGCGACGGATCGCCGCCTCAATGCCCCGGGCGATGCAGTCGGCGTCGCCATAGACGGCCGCACCGCGGCGAGCGGCAGTCTCCGCCAGGGCATGGCCCACCCAGGCGCCACGCCGACCGGAGAGCGGATCGATTGCGGGGGCGTCTTCGGCTTCGTTCTGTTCGGGGAAGAGTTGCTCGTCGAGCACCTCCCCAGCGGCCGCCACGGCCAGCAGTTTCCCAGCCGGGATCTCCGCCTCGATGACGACATCGCCCGCGATCGTCACCCGGTAGCAGCGGTTGGGGAGTGACATGTTGTCACGCATCGCGATCGATGGCACGACCAGCCCCAGATCGGCGGCCACGGTCGATCGCACCGCGGCCGACCGCTCTGACAGTGGAGCCGATTGTCCTCTGCCTGATGCGGGCGAAAGCAGTCCCACCAGACCGCGGCCCAATTCCACGACGATGCGTTCGTCAGCGAGCAGTTCATCGGCAGGATTCGCCCGCGCCGTCACCGTGGCATTCGCTTCGGAGCCCGCAGCCCCCCGCCCGGCAGCACGCGGCTGTTTCGGCGCGCGCCCAATCATCCAGGCAGTCGTTGCCACCGCTACGGCCATTCCCGCCAGCGGCAGGAAGGGCAGGTCAGTCAGCGACAGCAGGCCGAGAAACACCGCCGTGATCACGAGCACGTGCGGCCGTGAGAAGAATTGCCTGCCCAGTTCCTGCGACAGGTCGACCGTCTGACTCGACCGTGAGATGAGCAGCCCCGTGGCCACCGAGATAAAGAGCGATGGCACGGCGCTGACGAGCCCGTCGCCGATGGTCAGCCGCGAGTAGATGTCGAGCGCCTTCGGCACCGGCATGCCGTGCTGCACAACGCCGATAGCCAGGCCCCCGACCAGATTGACCACCGTGATGATGACGCTGGCCACGGCCTCGCCGCGAACAAACCTGCTGGCACCATCCATGCTGGCAAAGAAATCGGCCTGCCGTTGCAGGTCGAGCCGCAGCTGCCTCGCCTGGTCGCGGGTGATCGTGCCGGCCTGCAGATCTGAGTCGATCGCCATCTGGCGGCCCGGCAGACCGTCGAGGGCAAACCGGGCGGCCACCTCGCTCGTGCGGGTCGAACCGGCGGTGATCACGACGAACTGGATCACGGCGATAATCGCGAAGATCACCGCACCGACGACGATGTTATTGGCGGCCACGAATTCGCCGAAGGCCTGCACCACCTCTCCGGCGGCGCCGGCGCCGTCGATGGCCGCGCGGGATAGCACCAGCCGCGTGGTGGCGATGTTGAGCACCAACCGCACGAGCGTGGAGCCGAGCAGGAAGGTGGGGAAGATGCTCAGTTCAAGCGGTGTGCGGGCTGCGAGCGCCCCCAGAAGCGCGAGCACCGAGATGGTGAGGTTGGCCGCCAGCAGCAGATCCACGACCGCCGCCGGCACCGGTGCCAGCACCACCATCACCGACAGCAGAATGACCGCCGGGATCGCGTAGTCGAGAACGTGGGCCGAGGCAGCCCGAGGAGCTGCCGCGGATATGCCTGGGGACTGCGCCATGAAACGACGTCTGCCGGGGGAGGAAACGACGGGACCGACCGAGGACTGTCGGGCCGGCCGAGGACTGTCTGCGAGGGGCGGACAATAGCGGTGCTGTACGGGGCGGTCCAGACCGCTCCGCGGCTTCGCCTTCAGCAGATAGAATGGCAAATCGCGAGTTTTTCCGGCGGTTGAGTTGCCGTCGGAAACGAAGTCCTCCCCTTTTTTAGCAGGATCTGCCGCGACGATGCACTTCAACCGTTTTGGGCTGGCCTTCGACTACCCGGAAAACTGGTCGGTCGACACCGATGATTCGCAGGACCGTTATGCCGCGGTGACCGTCTATTCACCGGAAGGTGGCTTTTGGTCGGTGAGTGGCCACGCGGCCGGCGGCGATCCGGCAGAACTCGCCGTGGCGGTACTCGCCCAGATGCGAACCGAGTACCAGGATCTCGACAGCGAGCCGGCAGGAGACGAGATCGCCGGACATGCCCTCACCGGCCTGGACATCAACTTCTATTGTCTCGATCTCACGAACACCGCGCAGGTGCGGACGCTCGAAACAGCCGACGCGATCTACCTCCTCATCTGCCAGGCGGAGGATCGGGAGTGGGAGCGGATCTCCGCGGTATTTGCGGCGATCACCACCAGCTTCGTCGCGGCATTGCCGGAACCGCTCCCCGACGACGACTGATTCGTTGCCACTTCCCTGCACGGGCCGTCCCGTGGGCCATCTGCCACAACTCCGCTCCCGTCGGCTAAGATTGCCCATCCGCTTCAGCCCCCTCCCCCGCTCCCACCCTCCCCCCTGGAATCAGCCACGGTGTATCTGCTTGCACAACTCGACGCACCGGCGGACCTCGCAGCCTCGGGATCGACGATCCAGATGTGGCACTGGCTGGCCTTCGCCGCCATGGTGGCGGTGCTGCTGACGCTCGACCTGACAGTGTTCCACAAAAAGGCCCATGAGCCATCGCTCAAGGAAAGCGCCTTCTGGACGCTGTTCTGGGCGGCTCTGGCGCTGGCCTTCAACGCCCTGGTCTGGTGGTGGCTCGGCGGCCAGGCTGCCATCGAGTTTCTCACCGGCTATCTCGTCGAGTGGTCGCTGTCGATGGACAACGTCTTCGTGTTCGCGGTGATCTTTGGCTACTTCCGCGTGCCGCTGAAGTATCAATACCGCGTGCTCTTCTGGGGCATCCTGGGCGCCGTGTTGATGCGGCTGTCATTCGTCCTGGTGGGGGCCGAACTGGTCGAGCGATTCCACTGGGTGATGCCACTGTTCGGCGCCTTCCTCGTCTACACGGGCATCAAGCTGGCGTTTGGCGAGGAGGAGTCCCATCCGGAGGAGAGCACCTTGGTGAAGCTCTTCCGTCGGCTCATCCCGGTGACAAACCAGTCCGATGGAGACAAGTTCTTCGTGCGCGAACAGGGCCGGCTGATGGCCACACCGCTGTTTCTCGTGCTCTTGATCGTCGAGAGCACCGATGTGCTCTTCGCAGTCGACAGCGTGCCGGCGATTCTCGGCATCGTCACGCCGGGGGCCCACTACATGCGTTTCGTCGCCTTCACGTCGAATGTCTTCGCGATACTCGGCCTCCGCGCTCTCTACTTCCTGCTCGCGGGCGTGATGGACATGTTCCGTTTCCTCAACTACGGCCTCTCCGCGGTGCTCGTGTTCGTGGGTGGCAAGATGATCCTCGAAGCGGCCCGACACAGTGAGTCGCTGGCCGCCTGGGGCGGCTGGGATGCCCATACCAAGGGACATCTGGTGCATCCGGCCGTGTCGCTGCTGGTGATCGTCGGTCTGATCGGCGCGAGCGTGGGTGCTTCGCTGGCCTTTCCAGAGCGAAAGGACGGTGCGGAGGTGGCGGGCGACAAGGCCAAGGAACCGCCGCACGGCTGACAACGAGCCGACATGCATCGAGCGGCCCAAACCCTGCTTACTCCCCCGAGCACGTTGGAGTTGACTGTTTTCAATGGGGAATGCGTGAGGGGCTGGCCGGGCCCCAAGAGCCGGCGTTGCTGACAAGCGTAGGCAGGATGCCGGAGCGCAGTCAGCAACGAGTGAGCGTAGGCCAGGATGGCCGGAGCGAACGTCCGGCGTTGGGGTTCGGTCAGCCCCGAACCGCGGCCAACTCGTCAGGGTCAAGCGTCAACCATTGGATGCTCCCCGTCGTAAACTGTGGATTGAGCAGCTAGAGCCAGACTGAGCTACGCTCTAGAATCACATCGTTACCTTCTCTCTGTCGCCTTGCCGAGGGTTTCGCATGCCCCGTCCCCATCTGGCCGTCGTGTTCATGCTGCTCGGGCCGCTCTGCGGCGGAACCGCCCGAGCGGAGTCCCCTCCTCTGGCGCCGGCGACGCTTCGCGATGAGACACCTGCTACCGATATATTTCCATTGAAGACGGTCGATGGCAGTGGGATCCCGTTCGATTCCGCCGCGCCGTGTCACGTGATCGCTTTTCTCGGCGTCGGCTGTCCGGTGGCCAGGCAGTACACAGGTCGACTCGAAGAGATTGCGGCGCGGTATGCCGACCGCGGCGTCCGTGTGATCGGCGTCGATTCCAACCGGCAGGACTCGCCCGAGGAGTTTGCCGCTGCGGCCGATGAAATGGGCGTGACGTTTCCGCTCGTGCTTGATCAGGAGCAGCGGATCGCACGGCGTCTCGGAGCAACGCGCACCGGTGGCGTGGTGGTGCTCGACGCCCTCGGCACCGTCGCCTACGCCGGCCGCGTCGACGACCAGTACGCCCCCGGAATCGCGCGTTCTGCGCCCACGGTCAACGACCTCGTCGCCGCGATCGACGATCTCCTCGCCGGCCGGCCCGTGGCAGTGCCCCGCACCGAGCCTGTCGGATGTTTGATCACGTTCGACCGCGACGCCCGCGTCGCCGACGACTCTGCGCCCACGTTTCACCGCGAGATCCTCCCGCTGCTTCATGGCCATTGCATGGAGTGCCACCGTTCCGGCGAGATCGGTCCGTTCAACGTGTCTACCCTCGAAGAGGTCCGCGGGTGGGCGGAGATGATGCTCGAGACGATGGAGCAGCAACGCATGCCCCCCTGGCATGCGGCGGCAGGGCACAGCGAATTCAAAAACGCCCGGCAACTGCCCGATGACGCCATCCCGCTCTTCCGTCGCTGGATCGAGGCCGGCATGCCAGCTGGCGATGCGGCTGCGGCCCCCCCCTCCCCCGCCTTTGTCGACGGGTGGCGTCTGCCACGCGAACCAGACCTCGTCGTCCCACTCGGGAGGCGGCCCTACGCGGTGCCTGCCTCCGGCACCGTCGACTACCAATACTTCGTCGCCGATCCGCACCTCGAGGAGGAGACCTGGGTCGCTGCCGCACAGGTCGTGCCGGGTGTTCCCTCGGTCGTTCATCATGCGATCGTCTTCACCCGTCCGGAAAACCTCGCCGAATTCCGCGGCCTGGGCTTCGTGACCGCCTACGTGCCTGGTCAGCGGGGCACCACTTTTCCGCCAGGTCACGCGAGGCGAATTCCCGCCCGATCGAAGTTCGTATTCCAAATGCACTACACCCCCGATGGCCGGGAGCGGGAGGATCTGACCCGTGTCGGTATCGTGCGAATTCCACGCGAGGAGGTGACGCACGAAGTGATCACCCAGGCGGCGGTCGAACAGGACTTCGAGATCCCGCCGAACACCGCCGCGCATCAGGTGCATGCCGAACTCAAGGGCTTCACCAGGGGCAGCACGCTCCTGGCCGTCTCCCCCCACATGCACCTCCGCGGCAAGGCGTTTGAACTGCGTGCCCGCCGGGGGGAGCAGTCGGAGACGCTCCTGTCGGTGCCGCATTACGACTTCAATTGGCAACACACCTACGAGTTCGCCACACCGCTTCCTCTCGACGACGTCGATGCCCTCGAAATCGTCGCGGTGTTCGACAACTCCGCCGGCAACCCGACGAACCCGGACCCGGAGGAGACCGTGATGTGGGGCGAACAGACGTGGGAGGAGATGGCGCTGGCGTTTTTTGAGGTCGCGCGGCCGCTGACCCCAACGGACAAACCAGCGACGCCAGTTCGGGATAGGCAGGCGGAACCGGAGGACAGCGTTGCTGCCGCCCGCGCCGCGTCGTTCCTCGAACGCTTCGATGCCAACCACGACGGGGTCGTCGTCCGCACGGAAGCCTCACGGATCGTCCGCGACTACTCGTTCAAGATCATCGATGGCGATGGCGATGGCCGGATCACCCGCGATGAGGCGCTGCGCGCCATGCGGGGGCGCCGTGGCCGGTGATCTCCCACCCGCACCACCGACATCACTGCTGACTGTCTTCTCGGAAGCGGCGATGGACCACCGAGTGGCGCGGCCCTCCGTCACGGCGCGGGCATTTGCGGCCGTCATCGATCACCCTTGGTTGTGCCTCCTCTTCGCCCTCGGGCTGACCGCGTTGGCTGCCGCAGGCTACCGCGATCCGGGTTGGGCCAAAGGGGCGTGGAAGGGAACCTGGTGGCGGGGGGCCGAAGCCGGCGAGAAGGTCGACAGTGGGCCGGCACGCCCGCGACGGGCCGGGCGTGGCAGCGGCTCGGCCCTTGGTCGCGCCGACGCGATCCTGGTGGTGGAGTGTCCGGCAGTGTTCACACGCGAGGGGACTGCGGCGCTGAGGCATGTTGTCGATCGCCTCGAATCGCTTGACTCGGTGGCAGGGATCACCTGGCTCGACAGGGCACCGCCGCTCAATGTATTCGGGCTCTCCGAGCCGGTCCTCCCCCGCGGGCCGGCCTCGCCGAAGCGATTCGAGGTGGCCCGCGAGAAGGCGCTCGACCATCCGCTCGTCGTCGGGCAACTGCTCTCGCCAGACGCGCAGACGCTGCTGTTGCTTGTCACCTATGACTGGGCACTCGTGCAGGATGAGGTCGATGTCACCGACGCCCTCGTCGAGACCGCCAGGTCGGCGGCGGCCGACCATCCCGGAGTGCCGCTCTCGTTCGCCCTCACCGGCCCGGTGCCGATTCGTCTGCAGTGGACGCGAAACAGGGATGCCAACGAGTGGATCTATCTGTCTGTCGGATTCGGTCTGATCCTTGCCCTTTCCTCCGTGCTGTTTCGCGGACTGTCGGTGGTGCTCGTCACGGCAGCGGCGCCGGTGATCGGTGTGTTGTGGACTCTCGGACTCATCCGTTCGATCGGCCTTCAGGACAACCCGTTCAGCCACATCATCCTGCCGGTGCTCCTCAGCCTCGTCGGCTTTGCCGACTCGGTGCACATGATGGTCGACATTCGCCGCGGCCTCGCGACTGGTCTCACGCCCCGCGCGGCCTGCCGCCGGGCGCTCGGCACCGTCGGTGTCGCCTGCTTCCTGACGATGATCACGACCGCCATCGGGATGGCCTCGCTGTCGCTGGCACGGCACGAGACCGTCCGTGACTTCGGCTGGTCGTGCGTGATCGGCGTGGCCGCCACCTGGGTGGCGGTGTTGACGGTGTTGCCGCTGTGCTGTGCCACCCCCTGGAGCCGAGTCCTCGCACGGGGCGCCGGTCGCGAGGTGATCGGCGGCCAACTCCACCGCGTCGCTCGCGGGATCGACTTCACACTCCGTCATGCGGGGATCACGAGTGCTGTGACGATCGGCCTGTTCGCGGCCCTCGGCGTGGTGACGCTGCGGCTCCAACCCGATGACAGAAAGGCAAACATCCTCCCGCCGGGAAGCCCCGCTCAGCGGGCCCTCGACCAGATCGACACGGCCATGGGTGGGCTCGACGTCTGCTCGGCTGACCTCCAGTGGACCGGCGACCCGGCGCCGGAAGAGGTGGCTGATGTCCTGGGTGAGGTCGATCGGATCCTGGCCGCGGAGCCACTGCTCGGTCACCCGCTCTCCGTCTGCCGCCTCGTCGACGCGCTCCCGGGCGAGGGGCCCGCACGCGAGCGGATGGACCTCCTCGATCTCCTTCCACCGCCCCTCAAGGACACCCTTTACAATCCGGTTGCGCGGACAGCGCGGGTGACGTTTCGCGTGCCCGACCGCGGCACCGTGGCCTGCAAGCCGACGTTTGAACGGGTCGATGAAGGACTGCGGCGGATCGAGGCGGCCCATCCCGGCTTTGCGCTCACGCTCTCCGGTGAGCCGATCATGCGGTGGCGCGATCTCTATCAGGTGGTGATCGATCTGGCCCGCAGCCTCGGGACGGCGGCGTTCGAGATCCTCGTGGTGATGGTGGTGGCGTTCCGCTCGCTGCGTCTGGGGCTGATTGCGATCGTTCCCAACATGCTGCCGCTAGCGGCGGCCGGCGGATGGATGGTGCTCACCGGGCAGCCGCTCGACATCGTCTCTGTGTGCGCCCTGACGGTCTGCCTGGGGATCGCCGTCGATGACACGATCCACTTCCTCTCACGCTACCGCTTCGAACTCGATCAGGGGCTCGACAAGCAGACGGCGATCCGCCAGGCGTTCGCCGAGGTGGGCACCGGGATGATCATGACGACGATCGTCCTCGTCGCCGGATTCTCCTCGGTGTTTGCCAGCGACAGCCGCGACCACCGGGCGTTCGCCTCGCTCGGCGTGGTCACTCTCGGGATCGCTCTGCTGTGCGACCTCTTCTGCCTGCCGGCGCTGGTAGCGGTCTTCGACAGGCCGCCGAAGGCATCGGGGGTCGCTGCGCCCGCAAGTCTCACCGACTAGGGCAGGATGACCTCGACGTCGGCTCCCGCCGCAAGGCTCGTCGTCTTCCCGGCCACCTCGATCGCGAGCGGCCGATCCCCCGCCCGCCGCCGTAGGACGGTGATGCTCCCGTCCGGTCGGGCCGTGACGTCGATGAGGTGATCGTGGATGCGGATCGCAGTCACGGTCAGCTCCGGCCACTCGGCAGGGAGACGCGGTGCGATCCGGCAGCCCTCGGCCGTCGGCTCGAAGCCAAGGAAGCCGTCGAGCATCACCTGGGGCACGAGCACGCTTTCCATGAATTCTTCATCCACTCCCAGACCGCCTGCCGTGCCTCCTCCCTGGAGCGTGCCGCGTCCCTTCTCCGGTTCGAAGTATTTCCGGTAGCCCCCCTCCTTCTGCACCTCGGCATACCAGTCGAGGATCTCCCGGAGCCGTCGCCAGGCATCGTCGGGCCCAAGGGTGGCAAGGCGAGCCATGATGTCGTGGTAGCTGAAGCCTAGGACAGCACCGCCGTCCTGTACCTGGCCTCCCCAGGGGATCGTTTCCGGTCCCGTCCACATCCACGCGTAGGTCTCGACGTTGCGTTTCGTCGTCGCCCGCGGGGCGCAGCGCCAGTGGTAGATGTCGGAACCGCGTGACGTGTCTCCCTCGACCTCACGCTGTCCGTCGACCCAGGCGAGGATCGAATCCGCCTGTTCCGCCGAAGCCATGCCGTATTGAATCGCCTCGAGATTCACGAACGTGAAGCCGTAGTCGTAGGCCTTGCCGGTCGCGTCGATCCAGCCGACAAACCGACCCGTCGTGGGATTCCAGAACCGTGCCTGGAAATCGGCCCGCATGGCAGCGACGAGCCCGCGCAGGTCGGCGGGATCGAACGGGGCATCGGCTGCCTCAGCAGCCGGTGGTGTGATTCCTGCTGTCGGGATCATCCACTCGCTGTGACGCAACACCGCCTCCTCGAGAACAGCCAGTCGGAGCAAGGCGTCGGCCAAGTACATCGTCGCCAGCGCGTCATGGCCACCGAAGGGGAGCAGGTCCCAGTAATTGTTTCCCACGCCGATGCCGGGAAGCAGTCGCTTCGTGCCGTCAGGCTGCGCATCGAGGCCGGAGCGTCCGTCGTGGCCGACCCAGGGAACCACGACGTGTTTCTCTTCGCGGACACGGAACTCCTTCAAGGCGAAGCGGGCGGCCCTCCGCATCCGTGGCAGCGACTGGCGGAGAAAGTCGCTGTCGCCGGTCCAGAGAAAGGTCTCGGCGCAGCCGCGGATGAAGAGGGCGTTGGTGATCGGGTGGCGGGTGTCGATCGCCGTGAAGATCGACTTCAGCGCCACGGTGGAGCCATTCGCTCCGTCGATCTCGATCGAGTATCCGGTGAGGATCCCCGCATAGCCGGGCTGGGGGTAGAGCGGCAGGTTGATGATCGCCAGGCTCCCGTCGGCCGGTGGGAGCGGCAGCGGCACGCCTGTCGACGGCTGCCAGCCCTCCTGCCCCTCGATCCGCCACCGCAGCCGGGCGGTCGCGCCAGTGGGGAGTTTCTCGGCGGCCCATTCGATCCGGGCAAACGGGGCGACGATCGTGCCACAGCGGAAGGAGGGCGTGGTGAGCGTGACGCGGTCGGCGTTCACATCAAGGAGCATGCCGCGGAGAGGATCGGCAGTCTCGCGGGAAGTGGCTCCGTCGATCTGAAACCCTCCCGGCGGCGCGAGCGCCTGAAGCCTGACCTGCTGGACCGCCCACCCGTCGCCGGCGACGGAAAAATGCCAGCCGGAACCGGTGCTCTGC
>CANFQO010000021.1 GCA_947449135.1 Planctomycetaceae bacterium
GGGCTCGATCCCGATCGGGCCACGCTCTTCGTGCAGTCGGACGTGCCGGAGGTGACGGAACTGACCTGGCTGCTGATGACCGTGACGCCGATGGGCCTGCTCGAACGCTGCCATGCCTACAAAGACAAAAAGACCCGCGGACTCCCGGCTGATGCGGGCCTCTTCACCTACCCGGTGCTGATGAGCGCCGACATCCTGGCCTACGACGCCACCGTCGTGCCCGTCGGCGAGGATCAGGTGCAGCACATCGAGGTCTGTCGCGATCTGGCCGGCACGTTCAACCACCTCTACGGCGAGGTGTTCACGCTCCCGAAGCCGAGGCTGGTGGAGGGAGGCGCCCGCGTGCCGGGCACCGACGGCCAGAAGATGAGCAAGAGCTACGACAACACGCTCGAGGTGTTCGACGATCCGGCAGCGCAGAAGAAGAAGATCATGCGGATCACCACCGACTCGCGCCCCATGGAGGAGCCGAAGAATCCTGACGACGACCACCTCTTCGCGCTCTACTCGCTGATGGCCCCGGAGACGGACCGCCTGAAAATGGCAGACCTCTATCGCCGCGGCGGCTTCGGCTACGGCGAGGTGAAGAAGGCGTTGGCGGAGGCGTCGGCCCAGTTCTTCGCGGAGGCGCGGGCCCGACGGGCGGCCCTCGAAGCCGACCCCGAACGAATCGAGGCGATTCTGGCCGCCGGAGCCGAGCGTGCTCGGGCGAAGGCGCGGGATGTGCTCGACCGGGCCCGACGGGCCAGTGGCCTCGCCCGCGGCAAGGCCGGGAAGCCGACCGCAGCAGGAAAATCTTCCGGACGGGGGGCACGAGCATGAACGTTTTGGGCGTCGGCACCGACATCACCGAATGCCTGCGGATCGCGCAGATGATCGAACGCCACGGCGAACTGTTCGTGGATCGCGTCTACACGCCGCTGGAAATCGACTACTGCCGCAGCCGTCGCATGGCCACGCAGCACTTTGCCGGCCGCTGGGCAGCCAAGGAGGCGGTTCTCAAGGCACTTGGCACCGGCTGGCGGAAGGGCATCAGTTGGCGGGACATCGAGGTCAGAAACGGCCCTGGTGGCCGGCCGCAGGCATTTCTCCGGGGGGGCACGCAGGAGATCGCCGAGAAGATGGGGATCCACTGCATCCTCGTGAGCATCTCCCACTGCCGCTCGCACGCCACGGCCTTTGCCATCGCGCTCGACGAAACGCCCACGACCTTCACCGGCGATCCGCCGTGGCTGTGATGACCCTGCGGCCTTGTCGTTGTTCGCGCAGGGCTGAGAGGAATGCTGAGCGATGTGGCAGCCGTTATCCGCTGCCCACCCGGTGTCCCCCGGCTTCCGCCGGGGGCTTTTATTCCACGGGAACGTCACCCAGCCGGATGGAGCACTCCCGGATAAAAGCCCGGAGCGGAAGCGACGGGACCGGGTTCACGGCGGACTCGGCCAACCAGGCCACCCCGTTACGGTAACCAGTATCAGCCGTCGAACTTCGCGAGTTCGGCGATGCCGCCCTCCATCTGAAGATTGGCCAGCGGCGTTCCCTCTTCCACGGGCGTGATCCCGTCGCGGCGGGTCAACGCCAGCTTCGTGCGGCCGGCCATGAGCGTAGCGAGTTCCCGCTCAAGTTCCTTCTGTCGGGCCTCCGGGAGCTTCGTGAAGGCCTCGCGGCCACGGCACTTGGGGAAGGCGCGGCAGCCGAGCCACGGCCCTCGCTTGCCGTCCCGCAGGTTCATCATGTCGCCGCACTTGGGGCAGGCGATGTCGGTGACAAATGGCGGCGGTGACGGAAACTTGATGTTCCCCTTCTTGTCCAGATTGAGGATGAACGGTGGCGGTTCGGCCGGCGTCGCCTCGGCTGCCTTCTTGCCCCGTGGCTTGACCGGCCGAGGCTTGTCCTCCACCAGGAAGTCGCCAAACCGACCGGTTCGCTTGACCATGGGAACGCCGGCGGGAGAGAGCAGGTCGATCTGCTCCGGCAGGAGCGGCCGCCGCTGGCGGTCCACCGGCATCGCGAACGAACAGGCCGGCACCTCCTTGGGCTTCGCGGGCTTCCTGGGCTTCTTGCCCTTGGCGGTGGGCTTCGGGGGCGGGGCTGGCTCCAGGATCTTTTCGTTGTAGCCGCTGCAGGAGAGAAACTCCCCCTTGCCGCCGAGTCGATACTCCAGCCGCCGACCGCACTGCGGGCAGGCATAAGGGGACGGGTCTGATTTAGCCTTCTCGTGCGGCTCGTCCATGGCGCTGTCGAGCTTGGGGCTGAGTTCGTCGTGAAACTCGTGGAGCATGTCTGTCCACTTCTTCGTGCCCTGCGCCACCTGATCGAGTTCGCGTTCGATTTCGCGCGTGTAGCCGATTTCGATGAACTGATCACGGAAGCCCCGCTTGAGGAAGCCGGTGACCGCCTCGCCGATGGCAGTGGCGTGGAATCGGCGATCCTGCTGGATGACGTAGCCACGGTTCTCGATCACGTTGATGATGCTGGCATAGGTCGAGGGTCGACCGATCCCCTCCTCCTCCATCTTCTTGACGAGCGTGGCCTCGGTGTAGCGGGGCGGCGGTGACTGGAACTTCTGCCGCGGCTCGATGTCGAAGGGTGCGAGCTGCGTCCCCTTCTGGAAGTCGGGCAGCACCTGGTCGCCGTCGTCCTTGGGCGTGCCACTCACCGCATAAAAGCCGTCGAACCGGAGCACGCGACCGCTCGCCTTGAAAACGGCACCGGTGTCGCGGTCGCTCCGCCGCATGCGGACGCTCGTCGAATCCCACTCGGCGTCAGTCGCCTGACAGGCGACGAAGCTCTGCCAGATGAGTCGATAGACCTTGAGGAGTTGGTCACCGTCCCGCATGTCGAGCAGCGCCGCGGAGATGCTGTCGGGATCCCGGAACGCATCAGTCGGCCGGATCGCCTCGTGTGCCTCCTGAGCGCTCTCGTTGGAGCTCGAATACGAGCGGGCCTTCTCGGGAATGTACTTTTCCCCAAAACGCTCGCTCAGGTAGCGCCGCGCCATATCGACGGCCTCTTTCGAGAGGTTGGTCGAGTCGGTTCGCATGTAGGTGATCAGGCCCACGCGGCCCTCGCCTGGCACATCGATGCCTTCGTAGAGTTGCTGGGCGATCCGCATCGTGCGGTCGGTCGACATGCCCAGCCGGCTGCTGGCGGCCTGCTGCAGCGTGCTCGTGATGAACGGGGGATAGGGCCGGGAACGGGTGCGGGTGACGTCGATTGACTCGACCGTATACCGAGTGGCCGGGTCGGGGCGGCCGGTGATCCGCACCGTGTTTTTTCCGCGGCCTTTGCCCTCGGCATCGAGTGCGCGATCGACCGCCACGTCGACGAGTCCGGCGGCTGCCGCGGCCTGCTCGGCAGAAATGGCCAGATCGGCGGTCGAATCCTTGTCGGCATCGATCCGCAGCGGCTTGCCAGCCACTTCGACAAGATCACACGATAGCGCCCGCCGATCCGCCAGCCAGGCCATCCGTTCTCGCACCAGCGGCGGCCGGCCGCGGTCATCGCGTTGTGCCATGAACGAGGCCCACTGTCCGTGCAGGCCTGCGGCATCGGCCACATCGAAGGTCATGTTGGCGGAGATGTCCCAGGATTCTGACGGGGTGAAGCCGCGAATCTCCTGCTCGCGTTCCACCACGATCCGGGTCGCAACGCTCTGCACTCGCCCGGCGCTCAAACCTCCGGCCACCTTCTTCCAGAGGATGGGCGACACCTGATAGCCCACGATCCGGTCCACAATCCGCCGCGCCTGCTGGGCCTCGACCCGCGGCATGTTGATGACCCGCGGTTCCCGGAAGGCCCGCTGCACCTCCGCCTTGGTGATCGCGTCGAACGTCACCCGCTTGGCATGGGCCGGGTCGACACCGAGCACCTGCGTGAGGTGCCAGGCGATCGCCTCGCCCTCACGATCCAAGTCGGTGGCGAACCAGACGTCGCTGGCTCCCTTGGCAAGCCGGCGGAGCTCAGAGACGGTTTTGGTCTTGTTGTCGTCGATTTCGTAGGTGGGGGCGAAATCGTGGTCGAGATCGACGCCAGGAACGGCCTGCTTGGAGCCCCGCGGAGCCTTGCTCGGCAGGTCGCGGATGTGGCCGATCGAGGCCTTGACCACGAATCCTGGCCCCAGGTACTTCTCGATGGTCTTGGCCTTGGCCGGGCTCTCGACGATCACCAATTGGAACTGGCCCTTGGGCACAGATGACGTGGTTGCTTCGGAGCGGCCACGTTTCGCGGGCGGTCGTTTGGAGGTCTTTTTGGCCATCGTGGGGGGCGTCGTCTGGGGTGGTTTTTGGTGAAAGGTGCCAGCATCGGGATTGGCGCAAACCGGCCCAGCGCTACAATCTGCGGCCTGTCCGCAGGTCTCCAAGCGTTACCCTGCCCCCAAGTTCCTTGTCAAGTCTCGGCGGTTCTGCCGTCCGAGAACAGCTCACAGGCGGTGCCATGGTCGGCTCGTTCGAGATTTTTCGGAAATACCAGCGTTCCCTGCTCGTTGCCGTGGCAATTCTGGCCATGCTGGCGTTTTTTGTGCTGCCCCCGTTTCTCCAAATGGGTAGCTCGGCAGTGTCGCAGGATCCCGTCGCCGTCACCTGGAACGGGGGCGAACTTCGCGAGGGGGGGCTTGAGCGGACAGTCGCCCTGCGGTCGCTCGTCAACCGCTTCCTGATTGAATCGGCGGAGGCCGCCGGCCGCGATCCGTCGCGGATGCCGCTCCTTCCGGAGGGGGAGGAGCAGACCGTCCAGACGATGCTTCTCGCGCAGGATGCAAAGGCCAACGGCATTCTGGTCAGCGACCAATCGATCAATGATTTTCTCGGACAGTGGACCGGCAACCTCGTCCGGCAGGAGCAGTTCGACGAGATCCTCGCCCGGCTGCGGCTCGGGCCGTTTCCCCTGACACAACAGGATCTGTTCGAGTCGCTGCGCACAGAACTTGCCGCTCGCACGATGCTGATGATGCATCAGTCGGCCTTGATGGGTGATCCGCCGGGATGGCAGTGGGACTACTTCCGGCGACTCGAGCAGCAGGCCACCGTGGAAGCGGTGCCGGTTGTGGTCGAGAATTTTGCCGGCGATGTGCCCGCCCCCTCTGAATCAGCGCTCCGGACCTTTTTCGACCGCTACAAGAATGATCTCCCTGAAGCCCGCAGTGCCGACCCAGGCTTCCGTGAGCCGCATCGCGTGCAATATGAATACCTCGTCGCGAAGAGCGGGCTCTTCGAAGAGGAAGCCGCCAAGGAGGTGACCGACGAGGAGGTCGCCAAATACTACGAGAAGAACAAGACGTCGATGTTCCGCGCGAAGCCCGCGGCGCCGGAAGCCAAGCCCGCCGCGGCTGAACCAGCCGCAACCACGCCCGACGCAAAGCCGGCTGACGCCGAGGCAAAGCCCGCTGCCCCTGAGACGAAGCCCGCGGACGCAGCGACGCCGCCCGCCGAAACAAAGCCCGCCGAGGCTCCTCCGACACCAAAGGCCGCTGCGGCCGGCGGTAGTCCATTTGCCACGGTGTCGTTCAAGCAGCCAGCAGAAGCCGCGGCTGATGCGGCGAAGGCGGCGACCGACGCCACGAAGGCCGCCGACGCCGTCCAGGCTGAGGCGACGAAAGAAACAGCACCTGCTGCAGGCGAGGCCAAGGAGAGTTCTCCGACGCCTCCGGCTGCGTCCGCCACGTCTCCTGCGGCGGAAACGTCGGAAGGCAAGGCTGAGGATGCAGCCCAGTTCGAGCCCCTCGAAGCCGTGAAGGACGACATTCGCAAACGGCTGGCCAGGGAACGGGCCGATGCCAAGATCGACCAGATTTTCACCCTCGTGGCCGGCGATATCGGTGGCTACGCGGAAGACTACGCCCTCTGGCTGGCGAGAAAGCCCGCCGGCGTCGAGGCCCCGCGGCCCCCTGACCTGGCAAAAGTCGCCGAAAAACAGGGGCTCGAGTCGGGCCGCTCGGAACTGGTCCCCGCCGACGCAGCCTTTGCCGCGGGCGGCATCGGTGGCAGCTTCGAGTTTGTTCCGGATGCCAGCAGCCGCTTTGGCATCCGTCAGCAGCGGTGGATCGATCAGATGTATGGAACCGGATCGATGTCGCTGAGGCCCATCCGGTCACGGGATGTCGAGGGCAACCGTTATCTGTCATGGCGGACCGAGGACCAGCCTGAATTCACCCCGTCGTTCGAGACCGCGCGTTCCGGTGTCGAACGCGCCTGGAGGATCGTCGAGGGCCGCAGCCTCGCCAAGAAACGTGCCGAGGAGATCGCGCAGCAGGCCGACACGAAGCAGCAGTCGCTCGAGGCGACGCTCCAGCAGCAGGCCGCCCCCTCGGGCGGCACCGAAATGAAGGCGATGCCGATCGGACCGTTTTCCTGGCTGACGCAGGGCATGATGGGAACGGGAGGCGGGCCGACCCTCTCGCAGCCCGAGGGCGTGTCGATGCCCGGCGACGAGTTCATGCGAGCCGTCTTCGGTCTGGAGCAGGGACGCCCGGCCGTGGCCTTCAATGAGCCGAAGACGGTCTGCTACGTGCTGCGTCTGGTCTCACAGAATCCGCCCACCGCCGAGCTGCAGGAGAAGTTCTTGGCCGGTCGCAACGACCGGCAGAAGATCGGCATGGTCGCGCAGCGGGAGGCCTCACAGACCTTCCGAAGCCTGATCGAGGGCATGGAGAAGCGTTACCGCCTCGACTGGAAGCGGCAGCCGAGGTAGGGCCCTGTGTCTCACTGGCTGTGAAACAAGCCTTCCACGGCTTTCGTTACCGGGCCTTGAGCACGATCGCCGCCAGCGGCGGTAGCGTCAGCGTCAGCGAGTGTTCGCGGCCGTGGTGGGGCACGGCCGCCGACTGGATCGGGCCGCTGTTGCCGGCGTTGCTGCCGCCATACCACGATGAGTCGCTGTTGAAGACTTCCTCGTAGGAGCCCGCAGAAGGCAGGCCGATCCGGTAGCCCTGACGGAGCACTGGCGTGAAGTTGCAGCAGACGACCAGGCAGTCGTGGCTCTTCGATCCGCGCCGTACGAAGACGAGCACGCTGTCCTGCCAGTTGTGGCAGTCGATCCATTCGAAGCCGGCGCCGTCGAAGTCAAGCTCGTGCAGGGCAGGCTCCCGCCTCACGAGATTGTTCAGATCGGCGACCGCCCGGGACAGGCCGCGATGGCTTTCCCCCGCGAGCAGGTGCCAGTCGAGGCTCTCGTCAAAATTCCATTCGTGCCACTGCCCGAATTCACCACCCATGAACAGCAATTTCTTGCCGGGATGACACCACATATAGGCGTAGAAGAGCCGCAGGTTGGCGAATTTCTGCCAGACATCCCCCGGCATCTGATCGAGAAGCGATCCCTTCCCGTGCACCACCTCGTCATGCGACAGGGGCAGCACGAAGTTCTCGTGGAAGGCGTAGATCAAGCTGAACGTGAGCTCATCGTGGTGGTATTTGCGGTGCACGGGATCGTGCCGCATGTACCGGAGGGTGTCGTTCATCCAGCCCATGTTCCACTTCAGGCTGAAGCCGAGCCCACCCACGTAGGTCGGCCGCGACACCCCCGCCCAGGCAGTCGATTCCTCGGCGATCGTGAGCACGCCGGGATGGTGCGAGTGGACTTGAATGTTGAAGCTCTTGATGAACTCGACCGCCTCCAGATTCTCACGGCCGCCGTGGCAGTTCGGCACCCACTCGCCGTCCTTGCGGCTGTAGTCGAGGTAGAGCATCGAGGCCACGGCATCGACCCGCAGGCCATCGATGTGGTAGCGGTCGAGCCAGAACAGCGCGCTTGAGACAAGGTAGTTGGCAACCTCGTTGCGGCCGTAGTTGAAGATCAGCGTGCCCCAGTCGGGATGCTCCCCTTTGCGCGGGTCCTCATGCTCATAGAGGGCTGTGCCGTCGAACCGCCGCAGGCCGTGGCCGTCCCGCGGAAAATGCGCTGGCACCCAGTCGATGATCGCGCCGATACCGGCCCGATGCAGGGCATCGATCAGCGCCATCAGATCCTGGGGCGAGCCGAAGCGGCTGGTGGCCGCAAACAGGCCGATCGTCTGGTAGCCCCAGCTCGCCGAGAGCGGATGCTCCATCGGCGGCAGAAACTCGACGTGCGTGAACCCCATTTCGAGGCAGTAGGGCACGAGTTCCCGCTCGAGGTCGGCATACGAGAGCCAGCGGTGCGGGTCGTTGCCCGGCCGTCGCCAGCTGCCGAGATGCACCTCATAGATGCTCAGTGGTGCCGAGAGGCTATTTCGGGCGGCCCGCTGCTCCATCCATTCCTGGTCGCGCCAGGAGTGGCAGGCGAGATCGACCACCTTGGAGGCGGTCCGTGGCGGCACTTCGGCCCCGAAGCCGTAGGGGTCGGCCCGGTCGCTGAAGCTACCGTCAGCATGCACGCGATACTTGTAGAGCGTGCCGGCACCGATCCCCGGCACAAACAGCTCCCAGATGCCCGATGGCACCCGTTTCCGCATGGCGTGGTGCCGGCCATCCCAGCCGTTGAAATCGCCGACCACGCTCAACGCCTCGGCGTTGGGTGCCCAGACGGCGAAGTTCACGCCCGCCACCCCGTCGACCACGTGCAACTGCGAACCAAGCTTTTCGTAGCTTTTCCAGTGGCGACCCTCGCCCAGCAGATGGAGATCATAGTCGGTGAGCATGGCGGCCCATGGTATCGTTCCCGGATGCGGTCCGCCTACCGGAGCCCGCTAACTGCCTATGGAAAGCAGGAGTCTGGATGGGATTCGAACGCTTTGCGCCGGTCGAACGGCGAATCGACATCAATGGCCGTCCGCTCTCCGTCTGGCGGCCCCCCGACATGGAGGCCCTCATCGATCTGGTCGCCTTCGACGAGGACGAACGGATTCCCTACTGGGCTGATGTCTGGGAGTCGGCGATCGTACTCGCGGAGAATCTCGCAGCCGTCGACGGCCAAGGCCTTTCCCTGCTGGAACTTGGCTGCGGCCTGGGCCTGCCCGCGCTGGCAGCAGCCCGCGCAGGGTTTACGGTGACCGCCACCGACTACGAATCACCGGCACTGGAGGGAGTGCGGTACAACGCGGTCCGCAACGGCCTCGATGCGATCACCACACGGGAGCTCGACTGGCGGAAGCTCCCTGCCGATCTGGGCCGCTACGATCGTGTGGTGGCGGCCGACGTGCTCTATGAGTCGCACCATCCAGCGGCGCTCGTTGATGTGATCGCCCGCACTCTCAAGCCCGATGGCATCGCACTGGTCGCCGATCCCTGCCGGCTGAAGGCAGCCGGCTTTGAGCCCGCCGCCCGCGCGGCGGGCCTGGGGGTGATCAAGCAGCAGGCCCGCCGGCCGCGTGGCGCGACCGACGGGCCTGCCGTCGAAATCTACTGCGTGACGTTTCCAGGCTGACCTTGCGGGAAGCCGGAATCGGCGGAAGCTCGAGGAGCATTGGGCGTATCCTCGCCCCTGCGACGAGACTTCTGCCGTTCCGGCTTCGTTTCCTTTAGGCGACCAGCCGCATCTCGGGCACTTCGCCGGTGATGCCGATCACGAATTCCTCGAAGATCTTCACGTCGAGCGCCGAGGCAGTCTCCGCCTCGGGATGGAACTGCGTGCCGATCGCCACCCAGCCCTCGACGGCACTCTCGATCGCTTCGATCACGCCGTCCGGAGCCCGGGCGGTCACTTTGAAGCTCTCGGCGACGTCGTCGATGCCCATATGGTGCATGCTGTTGACGCGGATTTCGCCGTCGCCATAGACGCGCTCCATCACCGTACCCGGCTCCACGACGAGGGCATGCCGGTGGGACTGATCGATCGGATCCTTGTGGGGGATCGCCTTGGGCAGATCCTCGGGGATGTGCAGGAAGAGCGTGCCACCCTCGGTGATGTTGAGCAGTTGCATGCCACTGCCGATCGCCAGCACGGGCATGTGCCGGGCGCAGATGTGCTTGGCCAGCAGGCGGTCAAAATCCTCCCGTCGGGCGTCCATCGGCCGCACTGCAGGATGCGGCATGTAGCCGTCGCGACGCGGATCGAGGTCGGCCCCTCCCACCATCACCACGCCGTCGAGCATGTCGAGCAGGCGAACGACGTCTTCCTCATCGGCCAACGGCGGCAGGATCACAGGGATGCCACCCGCGGCGGTGATGCCGTCGTAGTAGCCAGCCGCAACGAACGAGAGGGCAGCGTGCTCCTTGCGGGTCGAGCGGTAGTCGGTGTTGATGCCAATGAGGGGTTTGACAGCCATGGGGTTCCTCTGAAAAAGCGACGAGCCGGCATCCTGCCGACCGGCCCGGCGACGTGGTGGTCAGGTATGACCCCCGCATGCCGCTGGCTGACTCCCACCCCGCATGCCGCCCCACGGAATACCAGCCGAGAGGCAGGGCACGATGCCAGGGTTCACCACGCCATGTGGGGCGCGGGCCAGGCAGCGTCATCCCTAACGCTTCGACCTTCATCCTGTCGGGGCCGCACGCCGGGCGGGTGCCATCCTGGCACCGGGCCGGCACCCCACCGGGGCACCGGGCCAATTCCGTCGTTCGAGCCACGATCCGATCAACTCAGCCGATCACAACGGATCCTTCCGTTGATCGCGTCCTGCGAGTGCCTCACGGCTGCCGCAGACGCAACGGGCGAGAACGTATCGGGCCGACGACGCAAGGCAAGGATTTTTCTGATTTTGTGGTCACAGACGCCCTCACCCACCATATCGAGTGCTAGCACGCCCGGTGCTAGCAGATTGAGGCAGGGCGTATCCCCGCATGCGGGCGTGGAAACGAGTGTGGTGTTTTAGGCCCCAATCCAGACGGCAGACTGAAAACTCCGCAGCCATGTCAGCTGCCGTTTGGCGAGCTGTCGCGTCCGTTGCTGGGTGAGAGCGATCGCCTGCGCAAGCGTCAGTCGCCCTGCCAGGACCTCGAGGGCCTCGGCATAGCCCGCTGATTGCCGGGCGGTGGCACCAATGCCTCCAGGCCTGCCGACGGCAGCCCGCGTCTCCTCGAGAAGTCCCTCGGCAAACATGCTTTCCACCCGGCGATCGATCCGCTCGCGGAGCGTCCGCCGTGGCTGGTCGAGGATCATCATCTGCCGCGCAAACACAGGATGCGGCGGCCGTGGGCTGCCCCACGACGATGGCAGCGGCCGTCCCGTTGTCTCTATCACCTCCAACGCCCGGATGATTCGGCGCGCATCGTGCGAATGAATCCGGGCTGCCGCCACCGGATCGACCGCCGCCAGCCGGTTGTGCAGGGGACCGGTTCCCGACTGCTGCACCTCCTCCTCCAGCCGCCGCCGGAAGTCGGGGTCGCCTGGCGGCTGCGGATCGAGGCCGTCGCGGAGCGCGCGGAGGTAGAGCGGCGTCCCTCCCACGAAGAGCACCCGTTTTCCACGGCTGCGACAGGCTTCCACGGCGGCCGCTGCGTCCGCCAGCCACCGGGCCACGGTGTAAATTTCGCTTGGCCCCACGATGTCGACGACATGGTGCGGAATCTCCGCCCGCTGGGCCGGCGTGGGCTTGGCCGTGCCGATGTCGAGCCCCCGATAAACCGCCATCGAGTCGACGCTCACGATTTCGGCGTCGAGCCGGCGAGCCAGAAGCAGGCTGAGGGCTGTTTTTCCAGACGCCGTGGGCCCGGAGAGGATCCAGCAGTCGTCGCCGAGGACCGGTCCGGGCAGGGCTGCCGGGGCCGCTTCCCCTTGGGCGAATGCCCCGTTCGGGCATGCTAGAGTTGAGGGCCCCTCCGGACCGGCCGGCAGGGCAGCCTTGTGCTGGTGACTGTCTGGAGCCATCGATGCGTCGGTTGGGTGAAACCCTCGAAAACCTGGAGCGGGTGGTGGCGGCGCGGAAGGGAGATCCTTCGGCACGATCCTACACCAGTCGGCTGCTCGCCGGCGGCGTGCCCGCCATCGGCGCCAAGGTCACCGAAGAGGCCGGCGAATTGGTGGTGGCCGCCGACCGTGAAACCGACGACCGCGTCGTCTCCGAAGCCGCCGACCTCGTCTACCACATGCTTGTCCTGCTCGCCTGCCGCGGCGTCGGGCTTTCCCAGGTAGAGGACGAACTCGCCCGCCGCTTCGGCATCTCCGGCCTCGATGAAAAAGCCTCCCGCACCGCCGGGGCCGGCCACCAGGCCTCCCCACCCTCGCCCCAACGCACCGACGGAGCCACCTCGTGAGTGATCACGCCAAAACACCGCTGCTGCGGATCGGAGTTCCCAGCAAGGGACGCCTCGCGGAAATCTCCGCCCAGCTCCTCAACGACGCAGGCGTTTCCTTTCGCCGCAACGAGCGGAGCCTGTTTGCGCTGTGCCGCGGCATGCCGGTCGAGGTGATCTTCCTGCGCACCGACGACATCCCGGTGCTCACGGCCGAGGGGGCGATTGACCTGGGCATCACGGGGGCCGACCTGGTGGCCGAGAGCGGTTCGCCGCTCGTGCACCGTCTCGACCTCGGCATCGGCTCATGCCGGCTGGCTCTCTGTGTCGCCGACGACTCCCCCGTGACCGACGCGCGGCAGCTCGCCGGCAAGCGGGTCGCCACCAGCTTCCCACGCATCACGCGGCAGTGGCTGGCGGAACGTGGCGTTGAGGCCCACTTCGTGGAGCTTTCCGGCAGCGTCGAGATCATGATCAATCTGGGCGTCGCCGACGCGATCGTCGATCTGGTCGAGACGGGCAGCACGCTCGCGGCCAACCGTCTCCGCGTGCTCGACGAGATCGGCCGCTATGAAACCGTGCTCGTGCAGAACCAAAAGGTCCGTGACGCGGCCACGGCCGACCGGATCGTACGGCGGTTGGAGGGGATCGTGATCGCCCGCAACTGGTCGCTGCTCGAATACAACGTGCCCCGAACACGGCTGGCAGAGGCAGAAAAGATCACGCCCGGCTTCAACTCGCCGACGGTCAGCGGCCTGGAAGATCCCGATTGGTGCGCCGTGCGATCGATGGTGAAGCGGGGCGAGGCCCACGCGATCATGGAGCGGCTCGACGCCATCGGCGCCTCGGCGATCATCGAAACACAGATCGCCAACTGCCGTCTCTAAAAAAAGAAAAATAGGGACGGGAGTGACTTTTGCGACACCGACGGGAAATTGACTCCCGTCCCTATTTTTCCCAGCGTCCGGTTAGAACAGCATGACGCCGACAGTATTTCGAGAAGGACCGTATCGCTTCTTTTTCTTCTCTCGTGAGGAGACAAGAATGCACGTCCATGTGTCGCATCCGGACGGTGAGGCGAAGTTTTGGCTGTCGCCGGACGTTAAACTCGCCAAGCAAACTGGACTTGGAGATCACGTCATCAGTGAAGCAAGGCAGCTGGTAGTAGATCACTTGCAGGAGATCGTCGATGCCTGGAACAAGCACTTTGGCGGTTGAGATATCGCACGTCTCGCAGCACGGGCTGTGGGTGCTGCTGGATGCAGAGGAACTGTTCCTGCCGTTCGAACAGTTCCCATGGTTTCGCAACGCAACGATTGCGCAGATCTGTTCGGTAGAGCGACCAACCGACGACCACCTTTACTGGAAACAGTTGGATATTGACTTGTCCGTGCAGTCGATTCGCAACCCTGCGGCTTTTCCGCTGATCGCCCGCTGATCCGGAAATTGGAAATTGGGGACGGGAGTGAATTTTGCGATACCGACGGGAAATTGACTCCCGTCCCTATTTTCAGATGACGCGGCCGCGGCGGAGCGTGGCGACAATCTGCGTGGCGGGATCGAGCACGGCTTCGCTGGGGTCGGCATGCGGCGAACACGGCCTGAGGATGGCGAGATTGGCGAAACGTCCTGGTGAGAGAGTGCCGCAGCGACGTTCGAAGGCCAGTGCCCACGCGCCATGCTGTGTGGCCATCGCCAAGGCTTCGGCTGGGTTCACCACACCGCCGTCGACAAGCGCACGGCACTCGGCAAGCACAGACAGATCTGGGTTCGACGCTCGGCTATCGGTGCCGACCGCCATGCGGATGCCCGCGGCTCGAAAGGCTTCGACCGGCGGCAGCCTGCCGGAGAGCGCCAGCGTGGTCCGCGGGCAGACAACCACGCAGAGCCTGTCGCGATAGCGGGCGAGTCGCGAGAGCGCGGTCTGATCCTCCGGCAGAAACGTGCCGTGCACCACGACGCCCCGCGGTGCTCTCGCTAGGAGCGTGATCCAGTCGGCCACCGACAGGAGCCGCGGCGGCGATTCAGGCTGCCAGGCCCCCAACTGTTCGAGCAATGTGCGGAACGCGCCGCCGCCCGTCGCCAGCAGTTCCGCCTCGTCGCGGCTCTCGGCCAGATGCATCATCACCGGCAGCCGCCGACGCACCGCCTCGCCGACCGCCTGACGGCCGAGGGGCTCCGCCACGGAATAGGGTGCGTGGGGGGAGACGCCGGTGCAGGTTCCCTCCGAGTTCATCCGCTCCAGATCCCGCACGAGCGACGACCGGGCCGCATGCACGGCGGCGGGCGACAGGCCGAGCGTCTCGCGAAACACCCGTACGAGCGGACCAGCATGGCCGGCCACCGGATGCGATGCCGTCGCGATCTCGCCGATGGCAGTCACCCCGGCCGCCGCCGATTGCTTGAGCCCGCTGGCGACCGCGGCCGCCAGCCTCGCTGCCTCATCGGTGCCTGAAGCGGCCCGCGACCGGCGCATTGCCACCACGCGCTCGATCCACGCGGGCAGGCCACCGCCGGCGGGCAGTGGATGGTCGAGGTCGGAAAACTCCAGATGCGTGTGCGCGTTGACGAGCCCCGGCAGGATAATCGCATCGCCGAGGTCGTGCACCGGCCCGGAGGGCTGGCCGCGGCCGACGCCCGAGATCCTGCCCCGCTCGATCCGCACCCAGCCATTTTCGATCGGATCGGTAGCGATCGGCAGCACATGCCGGGCCCGCATCGTGATCGGCGTCGTGGGAAGGCGACCCCAGTTCACGGCGTCGTCGCCGCGACGGGCAACTGCACCGCCCGGGCTTTTTCCCGCGCGGGATCGACCGGCGAGGCCGGCGCATCCTCCTCAAAGAGCTCATAAAAAACGTTGCGACGCCGCGGGACCCAGCCCAGCTCCGAGATCGCCGATCGCATCTGCTCGAGCGTGAGGTGGTGCACGGTGCCCGCCGCACTCACCACATTTTCTTCGATCATCAGGCTACCCATGTCGTTGGCACCGAAGAGCAGCGCGAGCTGGCCGATCTCTCGCCCCTGCGTCACCCAACTCGACTGGATGTTCGGCACGTTGTCGAGATAGAGCCGGGCCACGGCCTGCGTCTTCAGGTATTCGAAGGGACCAGACGGCGGGATGTCGGCCATCTCCGTGTTCTCAGGCTGGAACGACCAGCAGATGAAGGCGGTCAGGCCGCCCGTCTCGTCCTGCAGTTGCCGCAGCCGCTCCAGATGTTCGATCCGCTCTGGGAGGGTTTCGATGTGGCCGAACATCATCGTCGCGGTGCTGCGACCGCCGAGTTCGTGCCACTGACGGTGCACCTCCAGCCAGTCGTCGGTGAGCACCTTGCCGCGGGTCATCGCCTGTCGCACCCGATCGACGAGGATCTCGCCACCGCCCCCCGGCAGCGAGCCTAAGCCAGCACGGGCCAGCCGTTCGAGCACCTCCCGCAGCGGCCGCTTCGATATCTTCGTGAAATGGTAGATCTCGGGCGGCGAAAAGCCGTGAACGTTCACCTGCGGAAAGCGGGCCTTGATGTCGTGGAGCAGTTCCTCATACCACTCGAGCGAGAGCGTCGGGTGGAGCCCGCCCTGCATGAGGATCTGATCGCCACCAAGGGCAACCGTCTCCTCGATCTTGGTGAGCAGCGTCTCCCGGTCGAGCACGTAGCCTTCGGGATGCTTCGGCCCTCGGTAGAAGGCGCAAAAGTCACAGACCGCCGTGCAGACGTTCGTGTAGTTGATGTTGCGGTCAATGTTGTAGGTGCGATAGGGCTCGGGGTGGAGCCGCCGCGTGACCGCGTCTGCCGCCCTGCCGATCGCGGCCAGTTCACGCGACTCGAGCAGGCGGACAGCGTCCGCAAACTCCAGCCTGCGTCCGGCCACAGTGTCGTCGAGGATGCGTCGGATCGAAGCGGTCATGATCGTTGTTGGAATCCCTGAAGGCTGCCTGCAGCCGGAATCATACCCAGAAATCAAACGCTCGACGCCAGTGACACCGCGACGTCGAAGCCCGCAGGCGCCAGCGCCATGGCCTCGGCATGCCGATAGAAACGGGCCAGCGCAGCCCGCTCTCGCGGCCCGAGTTCGTAATGGAGATTGTCACGGAGATAGCTCAGGCACTGTGGCACCGTGAGGCCGTGCGACGCCGCCTCGGCGGCAGCGATCGACGCCAGATTCGCCCGGCCGGCATCGCGGGCTGCTGTCAGGAGGGGCTCAACATGCCGCATATCGACACCAGAGCGGGCGGCCCAGACGGCAAACACGAACGGCAGCCCCGTCCAACGGCACCACTCGTCACCAAGATCCCAGATCAGCTGAAACGATCCTCGCTGCGAGCCGATCGCCCGATCGCCGATCAGGAGCACGGCGTCCGCCGACGTGTCGGCCAGGCCAGCACCGATCGGCAGCACCTCCACCTGCGGGACGACACCATGTTGTTCTGCCAGCAGGATCCGTGCCAGCGTGGCACTCGTCCGCGATCCCTCGTCCACAGCCAGCCTCGCCACTCGGCCAGGCTGGGTGCGAAAGTAGAGCTTCACGCTCATCACCGGGCCACGGCAGCCGATACAGGCGTCGGAGACAACGCGATAGCCGTCGCCCCGAAACAGTTCGATCGACGGAATGAGGGCCACGTCGAGCCGACCCGCCGACAGCTGATCCGCCAGCCGGCTGGGAAGATCGTAGGCCACGCCAATGCCCCTAGCCGCCAGTCCATAGACCAATGGCTTGGTGTTGAGATATTGCACGGCCCCGATGCGGATGGCCGAACCTTCGAACGGCGGCTGGACGGGGAGTCGATTGACCATGGTGGGTAGTCCTGCGGTGCGCTCTCAGTGAAGAACCGCAGAGGCCAGCTGAATATAACCGCAGGGAGCCCCCCGGCTTTCAGGGCTCAAGCTGGCGAAAGGATCGCAGCCCTAACTGGAGCGGCACAAAGGTGGCAATCGCCCCCAAGACCCCCACGATCAGGAGGCTGGTGGCCGTTCCCAGCGGCCCGCTCGCCCAGCCAAAAATACCGGCCGACGATGGGCCTCCACCGCCGAACGCCTCACCCGCCATGGCGAGGTACGTGGGTACTGCCGCGACCGTCACCACGCTGACGATGAAGAGCGAACTGAGCACGAGGCAGAGCGTGCCACCGAAACCAGCTGCGATCTTTGCTGGCGAGGGTTCCCGCAGGTCGGGCATCCAAGCCCCCAGGCCCACGGCAATCCCTGACAACCCCATGCAGAGCACGACGCCGCAGATTTCATGAACGCCCAGAAGAGCCGGGGAGATCCCGAGCATGGAATCGCTCAGACACAGGAGTCCACAGCAGGGAAGGACTCCTCCGATGAACGAGAACAGAAACTTCGACCAGACGATCTGATCGCGATGCACCGGCAGGAGCCCGAGGATCCAGAACCGTCGCCCCTCCAGGCTGATCATCGGGTAGACGAATCGTGTCGTGAACGTCGACAGAATGAGCCCGGCCACGGCCAGGTTCAGGAAGCTGATCATCGAGGCGTAGGCGATGTTGTAATTGAATGCCCGAAGGTTGAAGAAATAGATGCCGAGCAAACCGAAGAAGATCGCAAACTGCGACCACTGGGCGATATCACGGCGAAACAGCCGCAGATCCTTCACGAGCAGCAGTCGCATGGGCCGGCCACGCGCCGTGCCGGCAGCCGAGAGAGCCTCGTCAAACCATGCGATCCGGCGCTGACGGCGGGCCGGCATCTCGCTCACCAATTGGCTAAAGCCCGTCCGGTAGCTCGACCGCGCCAGCCGCCGTGCCAACAGGTAGAGAAGCAACCCGTTGGACACCAGCACCGCCAGAAATTTGCCCGCCTCTGAGAGCGAGGCGAACCGGGCCTCCGGCTGCGTACCCCAGCGCGCCGCTTCGATCAGCCCGCTGGCGAGCCACCAACTCGGAAGAAACTTCTGCTCCGCGATCGACAGCCGCGTGATGACAGTGTCGAACCATTCCGCAGTCACGCCGCTGGTAGCTGCCGAGCCGAGCAGTGACCAGCCCAGCCACACCGCCCCCGCGCCGGCGATCGTGAGGAGAATCGCGAGCGCATGCATTCTCAGCCGCCCCAGCCAGGCAACGACCGCCATGCAGAGCATGGCGCCGACCGATGCCGGAATCAGGGCAAACGACACCATGAACGGCAGCAGCAGGAGATAAAAGGTCGAGGGCGCCCCCCGTACGACCCCGTAGGCGACGAGCATCGGACTGCCCAGAAGGACAAATCCCCAGCTCGAAAACCACATCGCATCGATGAACTTGTGCGCAAAGATCGCCTCGGGCCGGATCGGTAGCGTGAGCAGCAACCGTGTCTCGGGAGAACAATACATGTTGCCGTAGAGCAGAATTCCCGTGGAGAACACGAGCATGATCATCAGCGACGAGAAAAACGCGTTGAACAGCAGCGAAATGACATCGGCATGAATTGAGTCTAGAAACGAGAACGCTTCGAAGAACAGGCTGTACAGCAGCGCCCAGAAGACCGCGCTCAGCAGCACGATCAGCGCCAGCCGCAGCCGCGCCTCCGAAAGCATCGACCGCAGCGTCTGCCAGGCAATCGCGGCCCTGAGTCGCGAAAAAACCCGAGACTCGGCCTCGACCGCAATCAGGTGGCACGACTCTTCATGCCTGCCGCTGGTGCTGATGCCGTTCATGGCGTCCCAGTCGCCTCCGCAGGCGTTGTGCCTGCCGACGCCACCGGCTGCACCGTCGTGAGTTCGAGGTAGAGATTCTCGAGGCTCGTGTGCTCCGTGGCCACCTGGTCACGGAGTTCGGCGATGGTGCCGAGAAAACGCAACTGCCCGCGAACCATGATGCCGACACGATCCGCCAGTTCCTCCGCCATGGCAAGCGTATGCGTCGACATGAAGACGGTCATCCCCTCTCGTGTCCGCGACTTCAACAGATCCTTGACGATCCGAACGCTCCGGGGATCGAGGCCCACCATCGGCTCGTCGAGCACGAGCACATCTGGGTCGTGAAGCAACGCTGCGGCGAACACAAGCCGCTGCCTCATGCCGAGCGAGTAGCTCTCCGCGAGATCATCGGCGCATTCGGCGAGTTCAAAGTGATCAATCTCCCGGCCGATCTTTTCCCCCGCGATCCTCCGCGGCATCCCGAACATGTCGGCGATGAACCAGAGGAACTCCCGTCCTGTGAGCTTGTCGTAGAGCGTGGGCTCATCAGGCACATAGCCCGTGTGGAGGTGGGCGGCGCGGGTCTCTTTGACCAGATCGTGTCCGGAGATGCGGACGGCGCCACGGGAGGGCCGCAGGAGCCCCACGAGCATTTTGATCGTGGTCGTCTTCCCGGCACCATTGGGCCCCAGCAGCGCAAAGAGTTCCCCTCGAGGGATGGAGAGGCTGAGATCGGTCACGGCGGGCTTGGGGCCGTAGGTGCGGGTGACGTGGTCGAATTCGATCATGGGGCCTCCTCGCCAGTCGCCATCGCGGGACTCGCCGACTCATCGGGCCGGGGTTTGTCCTCTGAGGGCGATACAGAGGGCGAAACAGAGGGCGAAACGCTGGCTGCGATCAGGTCTGCGGCGGCTTTGTCGGATCGCCGAACGAAGATCAGTTTGGCGCCCAGAACCAGCGATTCCTGTTTCAGTACCCTGCCGCTGCGATCGACCCAGAGGCGGCAGATCGGATCGTGACGGGGCGACGAATCGTCGAGGTAGTGCACGATGTCGACACGAACCAACTGGTCTTCCCACACGATCGACTCCTGCCCGACGACCGTGGCGCGAAGAATCTGGATCGGAGCCCGTCCTGCCCGCAGCGGGCTGTAAACGGGCACGGTCCACTGCCGGTTCTGGTAGAGACCGGGAAGCATAGCCTGCGGCGAGAGTTCATCCCGGATCGTCAGCCGGCCTGACAGTTGCTGGGAGGACGTATAGCTGATGCCGTTGGCCCGGACATCGACAGTCACCTCACCCTTGTCGATCCTGCCATCGAGAAACACGGAGCCCTCCGTGGCTGGCAGGCTCACCGTCGAACTAAAAGAGCGGAGATCACCCCGTTGGTCGATCGACAACCGCCCGCGTGCATCGAGTGGGTATGCCGCATCCGCCTTAAACGACGGCGGCAGGAGTCGCATGGCCCAGTCGGGAAGCACTTCGTTGATGGGAAGCCGATCGAAATGGAGAAGACTCTCCACCTCGATTCCTCCTTCTTCCATCCGCTCCGCTTGGCTCGTGGCCCAGCCCAGCGGCCGATCGTTCCAGAGCACCGTCCAAGCCACCGGAACGAGCCGATTGTCCGCCGTGTAGAACGCCTGATGCCCCGGCGGCGATCCAGGAGCGAGCGAGGGAAGGATTTTTGTTACCAGCAGCCAACCGCTGGTGACCATCCAGAAGAGCACGACAAGCGGCATCGACCATGGACGGTGCAGCATGACGTGACCCGACAAGGAGCGTGCTGGGCTGGGTGACGGTGCCGAACGCTCTCGCCTGTCGCCGCCTGCGCCGACAGAGACGAAAACCGGGGCTATGGGACGTCAAAATGCCATTCTAGCAGGACTGACCGCCCCACCCACGAGCTGGCACAGTCCTTGCCAAATTCTCATCTTTCCCGGAATTGCCGGGAAAGCCCTGCAGGCATAGACTAGCGTCTTCTGGGGGTGCGTTTCTGATGAGCCACCAGACTTTGTTCAACAATCGATCAGCCCATCCGTCGCCATTTCGATGCCACTCACACGCCGTGGGGAACTCAGATGGAACACGATCAAGACGCTCTGAATTGCAACGTCCAAAAGTTCAACGCTCAGGACACGGCCAATCAGACCTCAGGGCACGCCGTGGACCAGATCATGGAACCTGCTGACAATCCGGTCTGCTACCACCAGAACTGCCCTGTCTGCGGCCGCAACCTCCGGATCCGCGTCAGGTTGCTGGGCCGTCGCGTCTACTGCCAGCACTGCGGCGGCGGGTTCATCGCCAGCGATGCGGCTATCGGCACGGGCATCTCGCCTGTGGCAGAACGTCCCCAGTCGGCCATTGTGGACGAACTGATCGAACGGGCAGCCGTCATGCTGGCTCAGGGCGGCGAGTGATCGCGGCAAGTCGATCCCAGTAGTCCGGGAAGGTCTTTCCCACACAAGCCGGGTCGGCAACGAGGACACCCGGCACCTGCAGTCCGGCCAGAGCGAGGCTCATCGCCATGCGGTGATCGTCGTAGGTCTGGACGGTCGCACCGTGCAGACCGGCCACGCCCGCACCACCGCCTGCCTCGGCATGCCGCCGACCTGGCGTGATGGTGAGCCCATCGGCATGCTCCGTTACCACCGCGCCGAGGCGACGGAGCTCGCATGCCAGATCACCGATCCGATCGGTTTCCTTATCGCGGATGTGGGCGACGTTCCTGATCGTGGTCGGACCTTCGGCAAAGAGCGCCACCACTGCGAGCGTTGGCACCGTGTCGCTGATGGCGTTCATGTCGATGTCGATGCCGCGGACCGCACGGCCAGTCACGGTGATTGACTCGTCCGGTCCATCGCTCCAGGCGACCGTGCAGCCCATGCGGCCCAGCGCATCGGCAAAGCCGACGTCCCCCTGCATGCTCCGATGGGATAGTCCCTCCACCCGCACGCTGCCGCCAGTAATAGCAGCGGCGGCCAGAAAATAGCTGGCTGCCGAGGCATCGGGCTCGATGGCGTAGGTGAGGCCACGGTAGCCGGTCGGCGCGATCTTCCAGCCCCGGTCGCCGTCCGGAATGCAGTCGGCACCAAAGGCCTCCATCACCCGCCGCGTCATGTCGAGATAGGGCAACGAGACGAGCGTGCCGGCAAAGGTGATCTGCATTCCCCGTGACGTGCAGGGCGCCACCATCGCCAGCCCACTGGCAAATTGGCTCGATGTGCTCCCACGCACGCTGGCAGTCCCGCCCGGCATGCCCTGCGAACGGATCACCACCGGCGGACATCCACCGGGGCTCTCGGCCGTGGCCTCGACGCCCAGTGCCTGGAGTGCCTCCAGCAGGTCGCCGATCGGGCGCTTCCGCATCCGAGGCGTGCCGTCCAGCCGGTAGGTGCCGCAACCGATTGCACAGACCGCCGACAGGAAGCGAATGGTGGTGCCGCTGGCGGCACAATCGATCAGCGCCTCGCTGGCGGGCACCCTGCCCCCGGCGCCTGTCACGCGAATCTCCCCTCGCTGCCAGTCGGTGGCGACCCCGATGCCAAGCGAGGCCAGCCCAGCGGCCATCACCCGCGTGTCCTGACTATCGAGCACGCCGGTGAGCAGGCTCTCCCCTTTGGCCAGGCCCGCGCAGACCAGCGCCCGATTGGTGATGCTCTTCGAGCCCGGCGGACGGATTGAGCCCACGATTGGGTGCGGGCAGACGGGAATTGCCAGAGGATCTGTCATGGTTGTGAGCAGGCTATGATACCACCATGACACGGTCCATGGACGATGCTCCCACCGCCTACGATTTCGCCGCGCCGCCACTGATCCGGTTTGGCGCCGGCAGGATCGACGAGATCGGCGCGGCAGTCGGGCTGCTGGGTCGGCGGGCATGGATCATCGGCGGTGGCCGGAGCCTGGCAACTTCCGGAGCGAGGGAACGGATCGATGCGAGCCTGACCGCCAGCGGGATCGACTCCCGGATCATCGCGACCAGCGAAGGGGAGCCAACGGTGGACCAGGTGGCCGCCGCTCTCGCCGGAATTGCCTCCGACGATCGCGAGGGCGTGGTGGTGGTGACGGTGGGGGGCGGAGCGACGATCGACCTTGCCAAGGCCGTCGCGGCACTCGCGACCAACATGCCCGCAGGGCTCGTGTCGGGTTCTGATCGTGAAGCGAGTCTCGATGCATTCGTCGTCGATCATCTGGAGGGCGTCGGCCGCGGCCTCACGATCGCGCAGTGGCCGTTGCCGGTGGTGGCGGTGCCCACCACAGCCGGCACCGGCGCCGAAGCGACGCGGAATGCGGTGATCTCCTGCCCGCGACGGCGGTTCAAGAAGAGCATGCGGAGCCCGATGATGGTGCCGCGGGTGGCGCTGGTCGATCCCGATCTGACGGCATCCTGCGATCCGACCACCATCGCCGCCTCCGGGCTCGACTGCATCACGCAGCTGATCGAATCATTCATCTGTCGGTTTCAGCAGCCTCTGCCGCGGTGCCTCGTGCTGGAATCGCTGCCGCGGGCGCTCCGCGCGTTGCCGCGACTTCTGCAGCAGAAGCCCGAGGGGGAAGATCCGCAGCGCTGGAGAGATAGCCGTGCGGTCGATCGGGCGGCGATGAGCCATGCCGCCTTGCTCTCCGGCATGGCGCTCACCAACTCGGGCCTCGGCCTGGCACACGGCGTGGCGGCGGCGCTAGGGATCGGCTGCGGCACGCCCCACGGCCTGGCCTGTGCGGTGATGCTGCCGACCGCCATGCGGGTCAATCGGAAGGCCGCGGAGCACGATTTCGCGAGGCTCGAACGGGCGGTTGATCCAGCTTCATCGACGGATCAGGCGGCCGCTGCTGATGCCTTCGTGGAGCGAATCGAGCGGCTTTGTCGCGAATCGGGCGTGCCGCATCGGCTGTCGGAACTGGGAGTGAAGGCCGACCAAATCGATTGGCTGGCCGAAAACTCTGGCGGGGCGAGCATGCGGGGCAACCCGGTCACGCTCTCCACGGCCGAACTCCGCGGCGTGCTCGCGGCCATGTTCTAGACCGCATCCGACATCCCTCTAGCGGCCAAGCCGCCAGATGGTCATCTCCGCGATCGAATGCTGATGCTTTCGTGCCGTCTCGCGGATCACGAATGGAACATCCTCCCGATCCACGAGGGAAAACCGGGGCTCGAGGAGTCGGGTGAGCCCCGCCAGCGTGGAGAGCGGTTCGCCATGCTCGCGCCGGCCGCCGATCCACTTGTCCTTCGGCGTGTAGTCCTCGAGCCAGGTGTAGGGGGACGTGATCACAAGCAGTCCGCCGGCCAGGATTCGCGAAGCGATGCCGTCGAGAAACAGGGCCGGATCGTAGAGCCGGTCGATGAGGTTGCCGGCGAAGACGAGATCGTAGCCCGTGTACACCGCCTTGAGGTTGCAGGCATCGCCCTGCATGAAGAGAACGCGTGAGCCGGCATCCTCCAGCCCCAGCCGGCCGAGGGAAATGGTCCGCGAGAGCGTGAGCTCCCCTTCGGTCGGAATCTCGTAGATCAGGTCGCTCCCCTGCTGCAGCCGCACACCCGACTGGATGAACCGGGCCGAAAAGTCGACGGCGTCGACATGCCCGAAGAAGCGGGCGAATTCAAACGCCGATCGCCCCACGGAGCAGCCGATGTCGAGGCACTTCTGGCGGCGATCCTGCGGCACATGCCGGATGGCTGTCTCGACACAGGCCCGCGGAAAGTTGGAGATTCCCAACGCCTCCGGGCCGAAGTGAAATTCCAGATACTGGGTCACAAGCTGGTCGGTTTCATACAACCGCGAGCCTTCGGTGACCGCCTCGTTCCCCGGCTCCTCGATGATCGGGCGAAAGCCTGCATGCTGGAAGAAGTGACGGCGAAAGGCATAGCGGGCACTGGCGAGGGCCTCGTTGCCCGTGGCGATCCAGGAGCCACCCTTGATCAGGTTGTGGCGGCCGTCGAAGGTCGGCGCCGAGAAATCGTCGTAGAGCGGATGCACCTCGAAGCCCTTGAAGGGCATGATCGGTGTCCGTGTCCACTGCCAGACATTGCCGATCACATCGCAGAAATCGCCCTGCGGAAACGCATCGACAGGCATACTCGAGGCACCGTGCTCCAGATTGATGTTACCGGGGGCCCGGGTCCAGTCGGGCTGATCGGCGGCAAACGCCGGCGGCAACGTCTGCCGAAGGGCGTACCAGTGCGGCTCGGTCGGCAGCTGGACGTTCTCCCCTGTTCGCGCGGCGAGCCAGGCGCAGTAGGCCTGAGCCTCCAGGCAGTTGACCTCGACCGGCCAGTTGAGCGGCAGCGGCATTTCATTGAGCAGGTTCCGTTGCCAATACGCAGCGGCTGCCCCCGTCCCCCGCCGCAGCCAGAACTTAGGGTGCGCGGCCCGCGTGTAGTGCAGCCAGCCGCGGCCCTCCTCCGTCCACCACTCCTCGCGGGCATAGCCGCCGTCCTCGACAAAGGCGAGAAACTCGCCGTTCGAGACAAGTTGGCGGGCGGCCCGGAATTCGGGCACTGCGACCTCTTCAACGCCGTATTCATTATCCCAGCCGAAGGTCTGGTCGTCGGCCGGTTTCCCCAGCCGAACCGTCTGCGTGGCGACCGGCAGCCAGTCGTTGGCCGGCACCGGGCCGGATCGCTTGCAGATCGCCCAGAGCTGCTGTTCATCGGCCGCGAGTTCGCCTCCCTGACGCAGATCGTCGAGCGGCATCAGCCGCATGATCACACTGGATGTTTCCAGGTGAATCCGCTCATGCTCGATGCCCATCAGAATGATCCAGGCCGGCGAATCCTGCCCGATCGGCAGTTCGAGAGGCATCGACTCGATGAACGCGTCGACCTGTTCCCGTACGCCGGCGCGGTAGTTGCGCACGGCCGCGACACTCGGCCAGTCGTAGTGGGCCGTGTTGAGGTCGTCCCACGACATCTCGTCCACGCCGACAGCCATCATCGCCTCGATCCGCGGATCGACTCGGCTGGTGATATAACGGCCGGCGATCAGCTTGTTGATGTAAAACACCGCCGGGTGGGCGAAGTAGAAGATCAGCGGGTGGCGGAGCGGCTCGTGCCGTTCGTAATACGAGGCGTCGTCGCGGATCAGCGCGAAGAGCCGCTCGTAGAGCTCACAGGTCTGGTGGTAATACCGGCGGAGTTCCGCCCGTTTGGCGGCCACCGGGTCGGCAGCGGTCGGATCGGCGGTCAGCAGCACCGTCTTCGTGGGTACAAGCCCAGCGGAAAGAGAGGCGAAGCGGGCACGGACGGCATCGGGCGAGGTGGCAGCAGACGCGGTCGGATTCATACTGGCAGTGGTTCCGGGTCGAGAAAACTACCCCGACACTCTAGCACCCATCCGCAACCCTTCCAGAAACCGTCCGGGAATCGGTCCGCCGGCACCGAGCAGCGCCCCAACGACCGTTCCCCGGTGGCAATTGTCGCCCCCTACCTGGGCATTGGCGCAGACACCTGCGGCAAAATCGCCGGCATGCCGCCAGGCCAGAAACAGCGCGGCAGGAAAGGCATCGGGGATGTAGCAGGCGGGGCTCAAGTGCCGCCCCACCACGACGTCGTCGGGGTGGCGATCCCAGTCACGGATCTTGGCCGCGGAGATCCAGCCATTGGACTGCTCCAGAATGGCCGTGCGGAGATCCTCCCCCTGGCAGACATGGATCAGCATCCTGGTGAGCACGTCGGCGGCGTCGAGCACCTCGTCGTCCTTGTGCGTGAGTCCAACATGGAGCCGGACGATCCGCCGCAGTTCGGGATGCTTGGGGCCAAGCGCCGCCACGAGGGCAGGCACGGCCACGAGCCCGCCGATGTGCACGTCGCGCACGCCACAATTGATCGGCTTGCGGCCGGCGGCAAGGTTGGTGAAGAAGTCGCGGTGGTATTCCTCGACGTAGGTGTCGCGGTGTCGTCCGGGCGCGAGCATGAAGGCGACGTAGCGGTCGAGCCAGCGTTCGGGATCGTAGTCCCGGTCGCGCCGGACCATCTCGTAGAGTTCCACGGCCAACTGTTGATTGAGCGTGTTCTCGCCTGCGTCGAGAAACTGGTGATAGTGGATGCCTCGCTTGCCCCAGTATTCCGCCTGCTCGCGCAAAATGTCGGTCTTCGGGCTGGCGGCGGTGTAGCTCGACCGCCAAAGAATGCTGTCGGGATGGGGATTCTTCGGCTTGAGAAAGTCGGTGATCAGCCCGTAGTCACGGGCCAGTGCCTGCCGGTCGTAATACCAATGCACGGGCATCGCGACGGCATCGGCGATGAGCGAGCCGAGAAAGGCCTGCCGCGACGTATCGATGCGGTCGGGAATGTCGGCGTTGGGGTTTGTGTCGTTCCTGTCGCTGCCAGCCGTCATGAAAGTATCCTCGCAAAGAAACTTCGTACCCGTGGAACGTCACTGCCGTCGATGACCTCACCCGGCGAACCGTTGGCCAGCACCCGGCCGTCGCCGACAAACGCCACCTCGTCGGCGACGCGGCGGGCGAACCCCATTTCGTGGGTGACCAGCACGAACTGCGTGCCGAGATCCTTCAGTTCGCCGATCATCTCCAGCACCTCAGCCGTCATCTCTGGATCGAGCGCGGAGGTAGGCTCGTCGAGAAACAATCGCTTCGGCTGCACGACGAGCGCCCTCAGGATGGCAATCCGCTGCTTCTGGCCGCCTGAGAGTTCGGCCGGACGCTTGTGGGCGTGATCGGCCAGGGAAAAACGCTCCAGCGGCTCACGGACGCGGGCCCGTGCGTCGCGGTCGGTCAGGCCGTGCACATGCATTAGTGGCAGCAGCAGGTTTTCCATGGCGGTCAGGTGGGGAAACAGATTGTAGGCCTGGAAGACCGTGCCGACAGTGCGACGGTATTCCCGGAGAGCCGGTTCGTCCCGTGGCAGCGGCTCGCCGTCGAACGCCACGCTGCCGGCGACCGGCACGTCGAGCCCGGCGAGAATCCGCAACAGCGTCGACTTGCCACCGCCCGACGGCCCCACCAGCACGAGCGCCCGCACATCACCTGTCTGGAGCGCGAGGCCGTCGAGCACGGTGGTCGTGCCGAAGCGTTGCACAAGGTTGCGGACGTCGAGCAGCATGGTCGATGCGATGCGTGAAGGGCGTGAAATGCAGGGGGATGCGAAGGGCCCAGAGGCTTGGCCTAGAGATCATGCCTCATAGCGGTAGCGACGTTCGAGCACCCGAGACAGTGCCGACAGGGGCAGCGTGAGCAGCAGATAGCCGGCGGCCAGCGGCAGGTAGCTTTCGAGGGTCGAGTAGGTGAACGAATTCACCTCCTGTGCAGCGAGCGTGAACTCGGAGACCGCGATCACCGAAAGCAGCGACGAATCCTTGATCAGCGACACAAACTGCCCCGCCACGGCGGGCAGTACGAGGCGGACCGCCTGTGGCAGGATGACAAGCCTCAGCGACTGCCACGGCGTGAGACCGATGGCCCGGGCGGAATCTCGCTGCGTCTGCGGGATGGCGGCGAGTCCGCCACGGAAGATCTCGGCCATATAGGCGCCACTGAAAAGCGCGAGCACGAGCACGCCCACGACGTAGCGATTCTCAAGGCCAACGGCACTGGCCACCACATAGAATCCCAGCAAGAGCTGGACGAGCAGCGGCGTGCCCCGGATCAGTTCGACATAGACGCGGCCCACGGCCTCCAGCATCACGTTCTTCGATCCCAGCAGCACCGCCGCCACGATACCGATCAGGGTGCTGGCGACGAGCGAGGCCAGGCTGAGGGCGACCGTGACGCCAAACCCCTGCAGAAACTTCTGGCGGTATTCCCAGACGCCGGCCCAGTTCCAGACGTAGTCCACGCGAGAGAACGCCAGCGCAATCAGCGACGCGAACACGGCGACGACGATAATGTGGGCGAGCCAGCGGGGCATGACAAAAAGTCGAACGGCCCAAGCCGTCACGCGCTCCGCTGCATCAGGTTCACGAACTCTCGGCCGGAGAGGGGCTGCGGCAAGGGCTTGCCGTCCCGCTCAAGCGTTTCAATTGTCTCTTCCACCAGTTCGCAGAGTTCGGCGAATACGTGCTTGGCATCGTCGCCATGGCAGCCGCCGTAGAACAATTCCGGACAACTGCCGATGAAGCAACTGTCTTCATCCGACCACTCGACGATTTTTACGTATCGGTCGCCCTTCGCCATTGGTTCACCTCATTGATCGCCAACCGAACCGCTTGCTCGAGATACCGCTTCGCATCCTCGCCGTCTCTACCCGCTATCGTAACCACCTTGGCAAGAAGCGGGTGCCTGAAGTTTCGGTGGCTCCCCTTTCCGCGCCGTTCCTTGAATCCGGCATCTTCGAGGTCACGGACAAGATCACGAATCTTGCGAGGCATGGGGCCGTTCCTTGGGCGAATGCGCGATTAGTGTACGTGAGTACACTAATCTAACAGGCCCTGCGAAGCTGTTCCCGCCCGCAGGAACCAAGCCTCGCCCTCGGCACGTTGAAAACCTGCCGCCATAAGGAAAGTCTCATTCCGCGACGAACAGGACTGCTGCGCCCGCTTTTTCTTCTCAGAAGTAAAACGGGATGTCCTGAGCCTTGAAGGCGGCCTTCTCCTCGGGCAGGAACTCGTCGCCGAGTTTTTCGAAGCCGCCTTCGGCCCGAAATTGCTTGAGAAACTCGTTGACCTGGTCCCGCAGCTGCGTGTCACCGGGACGTAGGCCGACGGCCCAGGTCTCCTCGCGAAATGGACGGAGCAGGGCCCGCGTCGTGTCGGAATGCCGCTTCTGGTTCTGATAGACCGACAGCGAGTCGTAGATGAAGGCATCGGCCTTCCCCTGTGCCACCTCCATCACCGCCGCCGATTCCTTGTCGAGCACGAGCAGCCGGGCCCTCTTGAGCGAGGTCGAGGCGTATTGATGGCCCGTCGTCCCCTTCTTGACGGCAATCGTGCGGCCTGACGCGTCGAGATCGGCCGATGACTGCACGGGAGAGCCCTTCCCGACGAGCAGCGCCAGTCCGGTCTTGAGGTAGGGCTCCGAAAAAGCGATCGACCGGCTCCGTTCGGGCGTGGCGGTCATCGAGGAAATGATGCAATCGATCTTGCCGGTCTTGAGGGCGGGGATCAGGCCGTCGAAGGCGATGTTTTCGATCACCAGTTCGCGGCCGAGGTGATGTCCGAGTGCCTCGGCGAGTTTCACGCTCACGCCGGTCGGCCGCCCCTGCGGATCGGTCATCTCGAAGGGCGGGTAGGAGAGTTCCATGCCGACGCGGAGAGGCGGTGCGGCGGATGCCGCCATGGCCGTCGTGATCAGCAGGCACACCAGCAGGGTCAAAGCAGAGGCTCTCATGCCCTGTTCATACCCTGCGGCCCCCCGGGCCGCCAGCCGTGCGGCAGCGATCCCAATGCTGGTCGCTCACGGCGGCAAGGTTACGCCGCGGCCCGTGATGCCACCCCGCGACGGGCCTCCGCGGCCCGCTGCAGCAGGGCGGCTTCCACGCTCTCCGCGAAGCGGCAGCCGAGCCCGGCCAGCCATGTCTCGTGCATCGACCGATTCTTGTGGTAGTTGTTCGGCAGCAGCGTGACCTCGCGACCGACATGGAGCCCGGCGATCGCGAAGTGCAAGCGGTCGGTGATGATCCGCCGGTATCGCGCCGCCAGAGCGAGCGTCTCGGTAGGCGTGCTGCAGAGGGCGACCGGATCGCGGGCGAGTTGTAGGCGGCGGCCTGTCCGCTCATGGTCGCGACGCATCAGGATGCCGAGGTCCTGCACTGGCGGGCCGGCAGCGGGCCAGGCCAGGCCGAGCGCCAGATCGGGAGCGAGCACGCCATCCGGCCTCAGATCGAGGCTCGCCCGCTCACGAACGAACACCTGGGCAAACGATCGGTCTTCCCGGTCGGTGAACGACTGCGGCAGGACGACAACAGGCAGCCTGAGCGACAGCGCCCGCGTGCGAAGTGCATGGTTCTGGACAGATCGCCTTCCCATGCTGCCGCCTCCACCGAACACGACCACATCGACCTCGGCGGGCTCGTCGAGATCCAGCGGTTGCCACTGAATGCCAAACTCGGCAAAGAGCTGTGTCATCGCCAGCTCGATTAAGGCATCGCCGACATGCCCCTGCGGTCGCAGATAGCCGACGCGGCGGCCGAGGAGCGGCGCCATCACGCGTTCAAACGCCCCCGGCTCCAGCAGCGCTCGCCGGGCTTCCGCTCCGTGAACAGTGCCGGGTGCAATGCGGAGGGCTGGGGGCACTCGCTTCGATCCGGAGGACTGACGCCGATCGGGATGCACGACGGCACTACCGTCGCAGACCGCAGCGTCATGTACCGGTTCGTTGCCATGCTCCATGGAGGCTGTATCGGCCACAACTCGCGAAACCCGCTGCCGTAATTCAGAGGAGCCGTTCCGGCAGGCTGGAAAGCCACTCCGTGTCACGAAATTACGGCGAGCAGCGAACTGTGCGCACGCAAGGCAATCCAGGCAAAATGAAATAAAATGGGGACGGGAGTGATTTTTTTACGGCAGCTTCTGCGTTGTCATTGGCACTCCAAAAATCAGTCCCGTCCCCATTTATTCGTCGAATGGGCCGGCCAGTATCGCGTCGGGTTGGTCATGCCGACCGGTCTGATCGATCAGATATCGGGCCTGCTTCTTGAGGTCGTCAGGGGCCTGCCAGCGGTCGGGGCCTGCTGACGCCGTGGCGAGATTCAGCACCAGGTAGGGCGGGATCTCGCGTATCGTCTCGCGTATCGGCACGGTTTTCGGATCGGTGCCCGAGAGCAGATCCGCAGCTAACCGCCCGGCCACGAGCCCCACCTCGTGGAAGTTGCAGCCGACATCGAACAGCGTGCCGCGGTCGGGCTTGGCTGGGTTTACGCTAAACACAGGAACACCCGACTTGGCGGCAGTCGCGATAACCGATTCGATCGTGCTCACGACGGTCGTGTCGCCCGGCACAAAAATCGCCTCGGCACCCCGCCCGATCGTCGACTGCACTGCCTCGATCACGCCGGAGGAATTTTCCACGGGCGCCTCGAGCAGCTCGATGCCGAGCGCCTTGCAACTCGCCCGGGCAAGCTCCATGTAGCGACGCGAATTCGCCTCGGAGGGGTTGTGGGCCGCACCAACGCGGGCCAGCCGGGGATTGAGCCGCCGCGCAATCTGAAACGTCGCGTTCACCGGCGACAGGCTGCCGTAGCCGACGATGTGCGGCGGATGGACGAGCGGATCGGCGCGATCGAGGCCGATGCCCGCCGAAAAAGGATCGGCGACCGCTGCGAACACGTGCTTGAGCCGACCACGCGAGTTGGCAGTCGCCACCGCCTGCAGCGACGGCGTGCTGGAGGTGAGCACGAGATCGAATGGACCTCCCGCGATCTCCTGGGCGATTGCGTTGGCCTGGGCCATGTCGCCCTCGGCGTTGTAGCGACGAATGGTCACGGTCTTGCCGTCGATCCAGCCGCGTTCGGCCAGCCCCTCGATCATCCCCTTGACCGCATCCTCCAGCACCTGGGAACTGGTCTGCTGGAGGACGGCGATCGCCGGCAGGTCACGCTTGGCCGACTGCCTGTCGGTGAGCAACAAGAGCGCCGAGGCGACAGTCAACAGGGCGACGGTCGGCACGGAGCGACGTAGAAAAGCAAGTGCGTTCGTGGGAATCATCGCTGCCTTCTCCTGATGCTAGACGCTGATGCTATTCCCTGGTGCTAGACATAGAGCACGGTGAGCGCCCGCGCCGCCGACTCGTCGAGCTGATCGGCGGACCGCAGCCGGTCGAAGCGATAGGCAAGGTCGTCGGCGGAGAGCCGCCGCTTGGCTGCGCCGTGCGCATCGAGAACGATCCGCCCGCGGTGTATGAGTAGCAGCCGGTCGCCGAGCGTGGCCGCCTGCGCCAGTGAATGCGTCACCATCAGAGCCGTGAGGTGGTGTTCGCGAACGAGCCTGGCCGTGGCCTGCACCACCCGATCGGCGGCGGCCGGATCGAGCGCGGCGGTGTGCTCGTCGAGGAGCAGCAGGTCGGGCTTGTGCCATGTCGCCATCACGAGCGTGACGATCTGCCGCTGGCCCCCTGAGAGCGAGCCGATCGGCTGGTCGAGTCGGGTTTCGAGCCCCGGCACGATGCTCCCGAGCCTCTCCGCAGCTGCGGCCCGCAGGCTGCGGCTCGTTGCCCACGAGAGCCCGGCCCGCCGCCCGCGGCAGGCGGCGACGGCGATGTTTTCGAGCACGGTAAGGCTGGCAGCGGTGCCAGCCCGCGGATCCTGAAACACCCGCCCAATAAGCCGGGCCCGCTGGTCTTCACGCCAGCGGGTGATGTCGTGGTCAGCGAGATGGATGCTGCCGCTGTCGAGCCGGACCGTGCCGGCGATCGAGCCGAGGAGCGTGCTCTTGCCGGAGCCATTGGTGCCGATCACCACGACAAACTGGCCTGCTGGGACCGTGAGCGTCACACCGTCCACGGCACGGACTATGGGCCCGCCAGTGGTGGAGAAAGCGACGGTGGCAGCGTTGAGTTCGAGCATGAAATGAATCGGGATCGAGGTGGCCTTATCTGGCCGCTGAGGCCTGCTGCTTCCGCACGAGCATCCGAGGCGCGACAAGCGCCGTCAGCACGACGAGGGCCGTCGTGAACTTGAGCCAGTCGGGATCGAGGCCGGCGCGGAGCGCCGCTGCGACGAGGAGCCGGAATGTCACGCTGCCGGCGAGCGTGGCCAGGAGGGCTCCGCCCAGCCGCACCTGCCCCACGAGGGCCGCGCCGAGAAACACGCTCGCCATACCCCAGACCACCATGCCGACCCCCATCTGCACGTCGGCAAAGCCCTGATACTGCGCGACGACCGCGCCGGAGAGTGCGGTGAGCGAGTTGGCGATCGCGAGGCCGGCCACGGTGAGGCCGCCGGTGTTGCGGCCGAGCGCCCGAGCCATGGTGGGCGTGTCGCCGCCGGCCCGCATGGCGGTTCCCAGCCTGGTGCGAAAAAAGAGATAGAGGAGAAGCACAGCGACCGACGCAGCCAGCAGCATGAAACCCAGCCTGGCCGCCTCTTCAGCCGCGGCATCGGTGAACCCGAGCAGGGTGGCCAGCGGCAGGAGTACAACCTCGGCCTTGTCGAGGAGCGTGGTCACGCCCGACAGCGGCACGTTGCTGCGGCCGAGCACGACCAGATTCACGCTCGCCAGCGCCGTCATCATGAGGATGCCAGAGAGCAAGGGCTCAATGCCGAGGATGGCGTGCAGCATGCCGGTGCAGGCACCGGCCGTGGCGCCGGCCGCCATGCCGGCGAGCGTGGCCAAAGCCGGATCGACGCCCGACACGAGCAGCACGGTCGCCACAACGGCCCCCAGCGTGAAGGAGCCGTCGGTGGTGATGTCGGGAAATGAGAAGAGCTTGTAGCTGACGAATACGCCAAGCGCCACGAACCCAAGCGCCACGCCAAATGTCCAGGTGGAGAGGAGCGTGATCATTGGCCAGCTCCCCCCGCGCGTTTCGGCCCAGCGACCGACAGCGGCGCAAACCAGCAACAGCCGCGGACAAGCTCCGACTGACCGCTGCCGAGCACCGGCTGCGGATCACCGAGCAGGTGCATGACCGCCAGAGGCGTGGAGGCGGCGAGATCATCGACCGTGGTGACGAGATCGGCGCCGCCTCGCTTGAGCGGCCGCAGAGGGAAGATGGCGGCATGGGCATGCCCCAGAGGGCCGTTCACCCCCAGCGGCCGCACGAACTCGGCCAGCGGACCGGCGGGCCTGCCACGCGTCACCACGCCCACGATCAGGGCGGTGTGCCGGGCATGCACCGGCTCGCGAGAAAAACTCAGCCACCGGGCGGCCACTGCCGGATCACTCGTCTGTGGATGGTCATCGCCAGTCGCCTCGCCCAGCGGACGGATCAGTTCGACGCCGACGAGCCCATGCACCTCGGCCACGATGACCATCGCCACGCATTCGGCCTTGGACTGTTCGAGAACCGCAGTCGCCAGCTCATCGAGTTTGACGGCCGGCTCTTCGTCGGCTGGCTCGAAGCCCGCCCGCCCGCTCGGCAGGCCCTCCCAGATCAGGCCCGACGCAAGCTGCACGTCGGGCACAAGATTCCCTTCGACCAGGCTGTAATCAATCGCTGCAAAGGGCTGCGGGCTGCGGTGAAACACCGCCCCGCAGGCGGCCAGCATTTCGCCCGCGATCGCGGAGAGCGGCCGGTCATCCGCCAAGGCAGCGAGCCCGAGGCCAAAAGCATGCCGTGGCACAGGCCGACTCGTCGCTTGGGGAATGCGGCCCAGCAGCACATCGTCAGACGCGCCGCAGATTTCTGCCTGGAGGCCGCTGGTGCCTGGCGATTGCATGCCAATAAAGAGAATGTTGCCCACACGGAGATCGGCGGCGATGCTCGGCAAGGCGGGTGCCGCGATCGGGCCGGCTGCCTGTGGCTTACCGGGCGGCTGTGTTCCCCCGGACGGCTGCGTTCCCTTGCCAACTTGGGATTCTCTCAGCAGCGGGGCCAGCCGCGTCAGCTCCAGCACGCGGCCCACCGGTTCGCTGGCGGCACCGATCAGGCACAGACCGCCGGCGGTTTTTGCGGCGCGGTGAACATTGAACAGGATGCGGATTCCGGCGGAGCTCAGAAACTTCACGCCGCTGCAGTCGAGCCGAATCGCGTGATGCCCGCGCCGCAGTTCTTCCGCGACGACATGCTCCAGTTCCTCCCCCGTTTCCGCATCGATCCGGCCGCTGACGACCAGTTCGACAACCGCATCATTGGACCCGACTAGGGGAGCGCCGCTCGTTCTTCGCTCGATGCTGATGTCCATGGGCGATCCGCGCACACCAACGGGAGGGAAGCAGGGAATGGGATTCGGAAAGCGAGAGATCGCTTACGAGAGAACCCTTATAGTAGCGGCCCACCGAAAGGAACAGTCATGGACACACTCTGGATTCTGCTGGCCACGGGGGCAGGCGCCTGCATAGCGCTCCAGGCGGCGGCCAACGGCTCCCTGCGGACCAATCTCGCCGACGCCCGCTATGCGGCCTTTTTCTCAATCTGCGGCACGATCCTGACGGCCGTGGTCGTGATGCTGGCCATCCGGCCGAGCCCGCCGGCAATGGCAACCATGCGGGCGGCGCCGTGGTGGAACTGGATCGGCGGCCCGCTCGGGGCGCTGATCGTTTTGTCGGGAGCTGCCCTCGCCCCTAGGCTCGGTGCCGCGGCCTTCATCGCCTCCGTCGTGGCCGGGCAGTTGCTCTGTTCGCTCCTGCTCGATCACTTCGGCCTGATGAACCTGCCCCAACAGGCCCTGACATCGGGCCGGCTCATCGGCGCGGCGATGGTCTTCGCCGGCGTGATGCTCGTGAAATACTGGTAGGCAGCAGCCGACTGCTCACTGGCCGACGACGGCGGGAAAGCCCGCTTCGACGAGCGCCTGGTAGCCGGGCTTCAGTGGCCGCACGTCGTAGCCGAGCGGCTGGAGAATCTCCGCTGCCTTGATGCAGCGGCCGCCCGACAGGCAGTGCAGATAGATGATCTTGTTCTTGGGGAGGAGGTTGGTGAGCGATTCGGGCTTTACGCCCTTCTCCAACACAGAGAGCGGCAGCGACCGGGCACCGGAGAGATGCCCCTCGTTCCACTCATCTGTCTCGCGGACATCGACCAGCACGGCCTTCTGATCGGCCACGGCCTGCTGCACGGCCGCGAGCGAATCCTGCGTGTGCTCAGCGGCCACCGCAAGACCGCCAGCACTGCCGACAATCAGGGCCAACACAATGGCGCCGGCACACGCGCCAGCCGCCGCCGCCAGGCGATCGCCGCCCGCCATCCGGAGGCATCGACCGAGCGAATCGGAACACACACGAGAAAACATCCTGACCACCATGGCAGCACCTCCCTGGGCTTCGCTCGCATTCGCACCGCCACCTCGGCGGCAGACTGAATTCTACCGCATCCGGCCCGATCGATGCACGGCCAAAGAGGGCCCTGAGCATGCGTCCAAACCGCCGCATACCCAGAGTCCCCCGGCTTCCGCCGGGGGCTTTTATTCCTGCCACAAGATCCCTCAAACGGTCACGTTACCCACCGCAAGAAGCCCCGGACGGAAGTCCACGGACACCGCGTGCATGCCGCGAGCGGGCTATTCCAGCTCTTCCCAACGCTTGAATGCCGCGGCCAGCTGGGCTTCGCAGTCTTTCAGCCGCCGCTGCGTGGCGGCGATCTCGGCAGCAGGCTGCTTGTAGAAGGACGGCTCCGCGACCTGCTCATGGAGGGTGGCGATATCGGCCTCCAACTTTTCGATGGTCTTCGGCAGGAGTTCGAGCTCTCGCTGCTCTTTATAAGACCGTCGTTTGGTGGCGGTGACGGCGGGCTCCTGCGGCGTCTCTCTCCGCGATTGTGCCGCCCGCGTCGGCTCAGAGGCTTTGGGCCTGGCCGTCGACCGCTGCCGCAGCCAGTCGTCATACCCGCCGACATATTCACGAACGCCGCCATCTTCATAGGCGATCACGCTCGTCGCCACGTTGTTGAGAAACTCGCGGTCGTGGCTCACCATCAGGATCGTGCCGGCAAATTCCACGAGCCGCTGCTCAAGCAGTTCGAGTGTTTCGGCGTCGAGGTCGTTCGTCGGCTCGTCGAGCACGATGACGTTGGCCGGCTGCGTGAAGAGCTTGGCCAACAACACACGGTGCCGCTCGCCGCCTGACAGAAACCGCACCTCCGTGCGGGCCCGCTCTGGTGAAAAGAGAAAATCCTGCAGGTAGCCGATGATGTGCCGTGTGCGGCCGCCGATGGTGACGGTGTCGTTGCCGCCGGCGATGTTGTCGGCGATCGACTTGTCGCCGTCGAGCTGTCCGCGGAGCTGGTCGAAATAGGCAACGGCCACCTGCGTTCCCAGTTTGACCGTGCCCTGGTCGGGCGAGAGCTGGCCGAGCAGGAGCCGCAGCAGCGTGGTCTTGCCGGCACCGTTGGGCCCGATGATGCCCACCTTGTCTCCACGGAGAATCTCCGTGGAGAAGTCGGCGAGGATCGGCCGCTCGCCGTAGCGAAAGGAGAGATTCTCAACCGCACAGACGAGCGTGCCGCTGCGGGCCGCCTCCTGGATCACGAGCTTTGCCTGCCCGACCTGCTCGCGTCGCCGGCTGCGTTCAACTCGCATCGCCTCCAGTGCCCTGACACGGCCTTCATTGCGGGTGCGTCGGGCTTTGATCCCCTGGCGGATCCAGACTTCCTCCTCCGCCAGCCGCTTGTCGAAGAGGGCGTTTTGTTTTTCCTCGGCGGCGAGGGCGTCGGCCTTCCGCGCCAGAAACGTGTCGTAGTCGCACGACCAGTCGAAGAGTCGGCCGCGATCGATCTCCCAGATCCGCGTCGCCAGCTTGCGGAGAAACGCCCGGTCGTGCGTGACGAACATCAGCGTGCCCGACCATCCCGACAGGAATTGCTCCAGCCAGTCGATGGCGGCGAGATCGAGGTGATTGGTCGGCTCGTCGAGGAGAAGGAGGTGCGGCTCGGTGACCAGCTCGCGGGCCAGCAATGTCCGCCGCTTGAGCCCAGCCGACATCGCGCTTATGTCGGCGGTGGCGTCGATCTGCATGCGTTCGAGCGTGCGGGTAACCCGTTCGTCGGCCTCCCAGCCTTCGATCTCGTGGGCTGCCACGGCGGCATCGAGAGCCTGCCGGACGATGGTCAACGCGTCCCCGGCCAGATCCAGCGGCACCTCCTGCGAGAGGTAGGCGACGCGAACGCCCGGGGCGACCGTACAGCGACCGTGGTCTGGCTGTTCCTGCCCGGCGATCATCTTCAGGAGGGTGGTCTTGCCGGAGCCGTTGCGGCCGAGGAGGCCGATCCGCTGCCCGGCCTCGATCTGCCGGGTGACGCCATCCAAAAGTGGCGGACCGCGGTAGGCGATCGTCAGGTCGTCGAGGTGAACGAGGGCCATGGGCAACCGGAGGCAACGGGGAGGGCAGAGCCCTCTCAATCTACCGGAATGACATGGTTTTCGAATCCCGGGCCCTTTCCGCGGCCCTCAATGCCGGGTGGAGCCGTCGCAAAAACTCACAGCATTCACATTGCACCCGAACATTCCCCTCACATCAGCCGTACACACTGGCGAGTACCGCGCGGTGGCCACGACGGGCCGCCGCTGTCGGCTGTGATGTGAGCCCGTCGTCATGCAGGGAGGATGAGATGGTTCGTGAAGATCTCCTGTCGCTGTGCGAAAGCTACGTCCGGAGCCGCGACGAGGCTGCTTCCCAGCGGCCGGTGCCAGCAGTCGACCCTGCCCCCGAAATCGTCCGCAGCTTCCGGTTGGCGGAGATCTCGGAGAGCGAGATGCAGGCGCTCTTGGCCTACGTCGACGACTCGGAAGACGAAGACGACTCCCTCGCGGCCGACATGGAGGCCGCCGGAATCACTCTCCACGTCTACAACGGTCTCGACGTCGATATGGCCGACGATGACGACGACGAGCCCGCCTGGCAGCCCGGCCAGCCCCGGTAGTTGGCCCGAAGGCAGCCGGAGTCCCCCGGCTTCCGCCGGGGGCTTCTTGCCAAACGGTTTGCAGCGTCTTTGACAAAAAGCCCCGGGTGGAAACCCGGGGACACCGTGTGCATGCCGCGAGCGGGGCTCAGTGACCGCACCGGACTAGAAGCAGTCGTTTCTGACTTCCTGCGCGATCAGCTGCCTGATCCGCTGGATCGCCTGCTGCTCCATCGCCTTCGCGTCGCACCAGAACTGCTTCAGGTCGTCGCGCCATTCGGCGTTGGCGATGTATTGGTCGTACCTCCAGAGCGCGTCGAGCCGGCGGCTCAGCTCATGCACGAGGTCGTGATCGTGATCGGCGATGCCCGCGGTCTCGCCTACGTGGCAGAGTTCTCGTTCAGCGGCAAAGTACATAAATGAAAATCTCCCGGAGGTTTTCGGTGCTGGGTCGAGACGAGCAGCTTGAGGCTCGCCCACGGGACTGTTGGGAGACCGCTCCGCGGCGGCAAATCCAGACAACCTCGCCCGAAATTCCTGACGGACAGTTTCCTCGCGAGGCCCCTGCCCCGTCGCGGCACGTCAGGGGAGCATCCAGTCGGGCAGGCGACGGATCTTCCCTTCCTGGTCGACGCAGACCACGGTCGTGGTGCCCGTGGCGAGGATCGTCGTGCCGCGGATCAGCTCGTAGGCATGCTTGATGTGGGCCGCCCCGATCTTCTCCACCCGGGTCCGCAGCCGAAGCAGGTCGTCGTAATCGGCCGGGGCGTGATACTTACACGAGAGATCCGACACCACCATAAAGAGTCCCGCCTCCTCAAACTCGCGGTAGGTCCGGCCGAGGGCCCGGAGCATCTCGGTGCGGCCCATTTCGAAGTAGGTGAGGTAGTTGGCATGGTGCAGCCGCCGTTGCCCGTCGGTCTCCTGATACCGCACCCGGATCTCGATCTCGTGCACCGCTTCGGCCATGACCAGATTCCTCGAGGACGTAGCCGGCGGCTCCATCGCAGCCGGTGCCACTGGCTTCGTTGACCAGCCGGGCCTCCAGACTCTATTCTTTCCGAGGATTTCACGGCAAAGGCACGGCGAAAGCTGGCCGCGGCGTGGTTCCTTGAAAATCCCGCCCGCAGCCCTCCGCCCCCAATACCCTCAGGAGTTTGTGACGTGAGCTTAGGCGACGCCGGCGAAGGGATGGGGGTTGGTTTCGCAACCGCGCGAGGCCGCAATTGGCCGACCCTGCGACAGTTCACCGTGTTTCTTGAAAACAGGGTGGGACAGTTGCTCGAAGTGGTGCGTCGCTTCGAGGGATCGAGGGTGAAGATCGTGGCCCTCTCGATCAGTGACTCGGGCGAGTGTGCCTTCGCCCGCTTCTTGCTCAGCCATCCGGAGCAGGGCCGCGAGATCCTGGAGCGCGGTGGCCTGGCCTTGATCGAGAGCGATCTGATCGGCGTGGAACTGCCCGACGACAATCAGCCGCTCCTGCGGATCTGCACGGCGCTCTTGCAGGCCGAGGTGAACATCATCCAGGCCTACCCGATCCTCTCGCGGCCCCGCGGCCGACCGGCGGTGGCGTTGATGGTCGACAACACAGAGATGGGGCTGGAGACGCTCGCCAACAAGGGCTTCACGACGATCAGCGAGGACGATCTCGACGAGCACGATTAGCTGGCTTCGGAAAAAGTCATCTCCGGACTTTTTCCACGAAGTCGGCGAGTGAAAACGCCGCTCACTCAAACATGCCGTCGGGCAGGCCGTTGACCTGCCTCACGATGATCTTCTGGATCGAGTCCCAGGCGACGGCTGTGAGCGTGACTGTGCCATCGGCAGCCCGGCTGGCAAACAGCCCATGTGAGCCGGCCGACCAGCGGAACTCATAAAACTCCGGCAGGATCACGCTGCCGCCAGCGACGTGTATTTCCACGATGCCGCCGTGCTCCACCTCTTGAAACAGTCGGGCCACGAGCGTTGCCGTCGGATGGCCGTGCAACGCCTCGGCTGCTTGCTCCGCCACCACGCCTCCCGATTGCACTTGCCCGACTTCCGCGGGGAGTTCCACAAACTCGGTCACCGACACCTGGCTGCCGCTGTCGTCACCGAGACCGGCGAAGAGATCCTCCAGTGACCCCAACTGGCTGCCGGCTTCCTCAGTCTTGCCGCCGACACCCGGAATGCTGACGGGCGTGCCACATTTCGAACACTTCCCCCGCTGCCCCGCCATTTTGGCCGGCACGATGATGCGATGGCCGTTGGAGCAATTGAAGACGATCTTGCCGGCCGCTCCAGCCGCCGCCCCGGGGAGGTGGGGCTCCGGCATCCTGCGGTCGCCTCGTGCTGCGTCGTCTGCCATGGCCGTGGCGGCTTTCCTTCGGTGTGCCGGCGTGGTCGGATCCCGTGCCGCAAGTCTAGCTTGCTCTTAGGCGTCTTGACGGGGAGGGGCTAGGCTCTGACACTGCCGCGGGTCTGGTCGCTGCGGTCGGGAAGAGCCGGATCGCCCCCGACGCCCCCATTTTCGCCCAGGATCGAGTCCATGGCCATCCAAGTCATCTGCCCCGGTTGCCGGTCCACCTTCACCGTCAGCGACAAATTTGCGGGCCAGACAGGCCCCTGCCCGAAATGCAAGAAGCCGATCACCATCCCCACTGACGCCGCGAAGGAGGTGAAGATCCATGGGCCGGAGGAGGAGGCCGCCCGTTCCGGCCGGGGCCCTGTGGCACCGATCGTGTTCGTGGAACATCGTGTTCCAAAGGTCGTCTCCGTCGCCTTGGTCGCAGGTGCGGTTATGACGATGCTGCTGGCGTTCGCCGCCCGGATGGTCTGGGGCCCTGGCGGGGCGCCCACATGGCTGCTGGCGGCCACGGCCTGCATCGTGGCCATGCCGTGCGCCTGGGCGGGGTATCAGGTTGTTCGCGACCGGGATCTGGAGCCCTACTTTGGCCGCTCGTTGCTCCTTCGCACGGCCATCTGCGGCGCGGTCTATGCGGGGCTCTGGTTCGTGAAGGGCTTCCTGCCGCCCGATCTGACCAACGACATGTGGCCGTGGGTCTACATAGCGCCCCCGTTCCTGGTGGCGGGGGCCCTGGCCGCACTCGCCACGCTCGACCTCGACTGGGGAACAGGCGTGGCCCACTTTTCGCTCTACGTGATGTTCACAGCGCTGTTGCGCTGGCTGGCCGGATTCATGCCGGTCTGATGCCCGTGCCGTGGAGCCGCCGATGCCGCTGACAGACCTGCCGGAACTGGTATCGCTCGAATCCCATGCTGAGGGCGTGCGGATTCCTCCGGGAGTCACCGTGCCGCTCACCGACCGCGTGCGGGCGCTCCTCGACACCGCCGAGATGCGGCGGCTGGCGCGGGTCAGCCAGCTCGGCCTCGTGTCGCTCGTCTATCCCGGCGCCGTTCATTCGCGGCTCGAGCACTCGCTGGGGGTCTACCGGCGGTCGCTCGAGTTTCTGGCGCGGCTCAAGCATGACCCCCGGTTTATCGCCGTCGTAACCGAGGCCGATGCGGCGGCGTTTGTGGTGGCGGCGCTGGTGCACGACATTGGCCACTGGCCCTTCTGCCATCCGATCGAAGACGTCGGCCTGCAGCAGTTTCCCCGGCACGAATCGCTGGTGCAGGGCATCCTCGCCGAGGGCGAGCCAGCCAAAGTGCTCGCGGGCTCGTGGGGCGTCGATCCTGCCCGTGTCGCGGCCCTGATCA
>CANFQO010000022.1 GCA_947449135.1 Planctomycetaceae bacterium
GCTGCCTGGCTCCTGCCCGGTGTCGACAAGCTCCACAAGGTGACGATCATCCCGCGCGGTCGGGCCTTGGGCGTGACGCAACTCGTGCCCGAGGAGGACCGCATGAACATCGGCGAGTCCGATCTCAACAACCGTCTGGTCTTCATTCTGGCCGGCCGTGCCGCCGAGAAGCTCGTCTTTGGCGAGTATTCGGCCGGCGCCGAAAATGATCTGCAGCAGGCCACGCGGATTGCCCGCAAGATGGTCTCGCACTGGGGCATGAGTGAACGGGTGGGGCCGGTGGCCTGCCACGGATCCAACGAGCAACCGTTCCTCGGCCGCGACGTCTACGAACAGCGAGAGTTCGGCGAGCACACAGCGCAGATCATCGACGAAGAGGTCTCGCGACTCCTGGCCGAAGCAGCCGTACGAGCCTCAGCATTGCTTTCCGAGCAACGCGGCAAACTCGACCGGCTCGCGGGTGAACTTGAGTCGCGCGAGATGCTTGACGACACCGAGGTCGTGGAGATCATCGGTCCGGCCACGCCCCGCAGTGGCGGCGATGCCGCCACCACTCAAGCAGCCGTCTCAAACACCCCTCCCGTATCGGGCCCAATCTGATGATGCTCGCCCACTCGGTCTATTTCACGCTCAAGGACCGCTCGCCTGCCGCTGCAGCCAGGCTGATCGCTGGCTGCCGCGAGCACCTCACCAACCACCCCGGCCTGCGGGCCTTCGCCGTCGGCACCTGCGCCGACTACGACCGTCAGGTGAACGACCGCGACTATGACGTGGCGCTGGTGCTCGTGTTCGATTCACACGCGTCGCACGATGCCTATCAGACGGCTGAACGCCACGACCGGTTCATCGCCGAGCACGCCGACTCGTGGGCCAAGGTTCGCGTCTTCGACGCCGACCTGGAAACGTTCGAAACCTAGTCGCTGCAGCCCCTCCTACACCACCCGGCCGCGCGAGAGGCTGATCGCGCCGCCGAAGCAGGCCGCGACGTCGCCGTCGGCCACCCGCTGCCGCTCCTGATACCGCGACCGATAACGCCAGCCTTCCGGCTCGCTTGTATAGCCAAGCGGCAGCGGCGACGGATCGATCCGGCATTCCACCAGCGGCGGTCGGGCTGCAGCGGTGCCCACGCCGAGCGGGTGCGGAAAATTCACGTTCCAAAACTCGCCCGCGCCGAGTTGCATGGGCAGCACTTCGGCGAGCACCTCCGCCATCCAGGCCGCGGCACGGCCCCAGTCGATCGGCTCCTCGCGGCGGTGGTAGTGCGAGGCCGCGAGCGCCGGCACACCGTGCAACGCCGCCTCGCGAGCAGCCGCAACCGTGCCCGAGTGATGGATGTCGACGCCGAGATTGCCGCCGGCGTTGATGCCCGACAACACCCAGTCGACCTGCGGTCGATCGTCTGCGCCACGGCCAACAGCCTCTCCCGACGGCCGCAGCAACGTCGTCAGCGCCAGGCGAACGCAGTCGGCCGGCGTGCCATCGACATGAAACCGGTCGGGCCCCACCTGCTCCAGCACAAGCGGACGGTCGGTCGTCACCCGGTGGCCGCAGCCCGAGTGCGGCTCCTTCGGCGCCACCACCAGCACCCGGCAGGCCCCACCACGGCAAGCCGCCTCGAGCGCCGCAAGGCCCGGCGCATCGATGCCATCATCGTTGGTAAGCAGCACAATCACGATGACCTCTTCTCAGCATTCGCTTCGTGTTCAGCCGTCATTTCTGCGACCCGCACGAGCATGGCCCAGACACCCTCTGCGGCTGCGGCCGCGGCCCGGCAGACATCTTCCGCGTCGGTGGAGGCTGGCGCATCGGGCCGGGCGACGTTGGTCACGACCGAGACGGCCGCCATCCTGAGGCCAAGCTGCCGGCCTGCAATCACCTCGGGCACAGTCGACATGCCCACCACATCAGCGCCGAACTTTCTGAGCATGCGATACTCCGCGCGTGTTTCATAGCTCGGCCCTGTCAGATGCGCATAGACACCCGCGCGGGCGAACGCGGCCGCCGCTCGTGCAGCTTCCAGCATGCTGGCGACCAACGTAGGGTCGTAGCACGGCGTTGTTGGCACAGTCCGCAACACTCCCGCGGCCGTAGTCTCGAGGCCACTTGTCCACGGCCGTCGCACCAGATCGATGTGATCGTTCAAGACGACCAGTTCGCCGACCTGCATGTCGGGACGCAGGCCGCCAGCGGCATTGGTGAGAAGCACGGTCGTTGCGCCAAGTGCAGCAAGCAGTTCCACACCGCGCGAGAGCGACTCCGGGGCGTGCCCTTCGTAGCCGTGCACCCGGCCCTGCAGCATCACGACTTCACAAGCACCTGTCCTGCCGCCCAACGAAGGCCTGACGCCCAGCGAACCGCAGACCACTCGGCCAGCATGCCCGGTGGCAGTCGAGGGCACGAGCCAGCCGGTGTCGCGGGAGGGCATCGACCAGACATCGTCGAGACGGTCGGCGAGTCCGCCCAGGCCTGTACCGAGCACCACGCCCAGCCGGGGGCTACCGCGTGTGCCCGCTCCTTGCGGCCCCCGCGCCGCCTCCACCAATGCCGCCGCCGCCACGGCACCGGCCCGCAGTCGCGATGCATCGGCCCGACTGCCCCACGGGGCCTCGGCGCAAGGCTGAATCGGTCCGCTCGCAAGGCTCTTCCCAACCATGTTGTTCTTCCTGAGAAGACGATTCCTGCGACGTTTCCTGCCCCGGCACGCGAGCCCTTTGCCGCCTGCCGCTGAAAATCATATCTTCCCGGAGTCGTTTTTCGGGGCCGATCACTCGATCAGGCAGCGTTCGCAGCCCGTCGCGGTGCAAACGAACCCCGAAACACAACCCCAAGGAGCACTCCTGCCGATGTCCACGCGAGCCGAGAAGTTTGCCGGTCTGTCCGTCGCCATCGTCACCCCGTTTCGTGACGGCGGGATCGACACCAAGCGGCTGCACGAGCAGGTCGACTTCCAGGCCAAGGCGGGCGCGACCTGCATCTGCCCCGTGGGCACGACGGGCGAATCCCCCACGCTCACGCACGACGAGCACGAGCGGGTGATCGCTGAAAGCATCCAGGCCGCCGCGGGCCGCCTGCTCGTGATGCCCGGCACCGGGAGCAACTCCACCGCCGAGGCGATTCGGCTGACCAAGTTTGCGGCAAAGGCTGGCGCCAATGCGGCGCTCGTCGTCGGCCCCTACTACAACCGCCCCACGCAGCAGGGCATCTACGAACACTTCAAGGCGATCGCCGAGAGCGTCGACATCCCGATCTGCGTCTACAACATCCCCGCGCGAACGGGCCGCAACATCGAGCCTGAGACGATCATCCGGCTGGCCTCTCTGCCTGGCATCGCCATGCTCAAGGAGGCGACCGGCTTGATGGACCAGGCGTCGCAGGTACTCGCGGCCACCGACCTCACCGTGCTCTCGGGCGACGACAGCATGACGCTGCCGCTCTTGGCAATCGGCGGCCGCGGCGTGATCTCGGTCGTCGGCAACCTTGTGCCGGCCGACATGAAGGCCCTCCTCGACGCCTTCGACAAGGGCGACCTCGCCACGGCCCGTAGGCTCCACGTGAAGTTGTTCACGCTCTGCCGGGATCTGCTCGGTCTGGCGAGCAATCCAATCCCGATCAAGGCCGCGATGGCGATGGTCGGCCGCGACACGGGCGAAGTCCGACTGCCGCTGATCAGCCTGGAGGCCCCGCTGGCCGCCAAGCTGCGGCAGGTGCTCGCCGACTACGGCCTGCCCGTCACGAAAGCCTGATCCGACGCGATCTCGCGAAGTTCGGCGCCCTGCGAATCAAAGCGGGCAATCAGCGTGTTGTACTGCTGCGCGAGTTCGGTCGACTCAAACCGCGAGACGAGCGAGTCGGCCGCCTCATCCGATTCACAGCAGGCCATCACGGTCGGGCCCCAGCTGCTCTGACCGCAGCCACGCACTTCCCACGCCTGCAGGCTTTCGATGAGATGGGCCGTGCTCTCCGCGTAGGGCAGACACGCCGACGCCTGTTCGAAAGGTTTCCCCGCGAGGAGTCCGTATCGCAACAGCGCATCGGAAAACTCCGCGAACTGTCCATCGACAGCCGCGGGCAACAGTTCCATCAGCGCGATCCGCGACAGCTCCGCCGAGATCTCGCGAGGCACAGGCGGCAGGCTGGCAAACGCCTGCTTCTCCGCGTCGCCGTGCAGGCCCACCGTATCCCGCATTCCGAACACGACACACCGCCATGTCGCTGGCAGCGGCACGCGGGCTAGTAAAGGCGAGAACGATCGGGTGGCGTCGTTGTCGCTGGAACGATCGGCCGGCACGAACCTGCCTCCCTCGACGATCAGCCCGCCGCCGCCGAAGCCATAGATGCCGACGCACGACCGACGGCCACGGCCCACACTGCGGGCCAGTTCCACAGCATCGCTCGTGTCGAACCGCACGACAGCTCCAGGAGTCGCAAGCGTCGCTGGCGATCGAAACAATTGCCGCATGCCGGCCGCGACGGCCAGCCCCAGTTGCGTGCCGCTTCCGAGCCCCGCATGGCTCGGCGGCACCTGCAGCACCTCGATCGTGCAAGCGGCGGAGTCGCCAAGCCGCCAGGCTTCCGCGCACGAGTGGGAAAACGCCGCCGCCCGATCCGCCAGCGGCCCCGTGGCGTGGAAGCGATCACCAGTCGCTGGCTGCCCGCGTGTCATGCGGACGTGCACACCCGGCCGGTCGATCATCACGCCGACGCCGCCATACGCACGGATGCCGGGCACCCCGAACGACAGCATGCCGAGGTGCAGCCGCCCCGGCGTTTTCACGTCGACGGTGCGTGCCAGATGGTCTGGTGAGAAAGCGTTGAGCGACATGCGAAAAGTAGACTGCGGCCGACGATTAGGAACAAGCGACAGGTGTTCCGGAACGGCAGCGGGGACAGGATTCCATCGTGTACACGGGCACGATGAAAACGTCCCGCCACGGCATCATCCCGCTGCGACCTTTTCCTCCAACAGGCGAAACGCCTCACGCTCGCGGGGCCCGCCCGTCTTCTCGACAAGCACCGCCAGCTCGCGGAGCTGCCGGCTCACTTCCTCGGCGCCGAGCAGATGCAGCCTCGTCACAAGGATCGCACCCTCCACGACGGCATGCCTGGCCCGGTTGAATCCGATGAACGGCCGTCCTTCGTGCACCGCCACCACGTGGGCCTCGAGCCGCAACCGCTCCTGCGTGGTGTCGGCCGCAACCACCTTGAACTCGTAGGCGCGGCAGGCCTCGTCGAGCACCCAGCCCCGCACGGCCGTCGCGGGCCGGCTCGCCGGCGGCGCAGCAAGCGTGCCCGTCACCACGCGGGCCAGCAGCAGGGCGTCGTCGGTGACATGAAACACCCCCTCTGGAAGCCTGAGGAGATTGCCCCCGGTCTGGCTTGAGGCGAAGGGCCGCAGCAGCAAGTGCTCGATCGCGGTAGCCGCGGCACCGGCCGGCGGGGAATCCTCCACCTGTGGGCCCATGGCCGCCAGATGCATGGCCCCGGCAGGGTCGGTGGTGGTGACAAGTCCTTCGAGAATCATGCGAATCAGTCTACGGGCCGACAGCGAGTACGATAGATGGGGCAATGTCTCCACCACCGGAAAAAATCCATTTCGTCACCGGCAGGCTCGCCGAGCACTCGCTCCGGCAGGTGCTTGACCGCCTTGCGCCGCGGGTGAGCTTCGAGCCCACGGTGCAGGTGCTCCACATCACCGTCGCCGCACTGATGACCACCGAGTGGATCGCCCGCCGGCTCGTGGTTCCCGCGGGCACCACGCGGATCATCATCCCGGGCGGCTGCCGTGGCTCGCTCGACGCCTTCAAAGACGTGACCGCACTTCCAGTCGAGCGGGGCCCCGAAGACCTGCGGCGGCTTGATGAATACTTCGGCCAGCAGTCGCGGGATCTCGCTGGCTACGGGACCTTCGACATCGAGATTCTCGCCGAGATCAACCATGCGCCGCGGCTGACGCTGGCCACGATCCTCGACGAGTCCCGCCGGCTCCGGGCCGCCGGTGCCGATCGAATCGATCTCGGCTGCGATCCCGGCAGCGAGTGGGCCGGAGTTGGCGACGCGGTGCGGATGCTCGTCGCTGAGGGATTTCGGGTATCGATCGACAGCTTTGCGCCAGGAGAGATCGCCGCCGCCGTGCGGAACGGCGCAAGCCTCGTGCTCTCGGTCAACTCCACCAACGTCGCAGCCGCGGCCGACTGGGGCTGCGAGGTGGTGGTGGTGCCCGATGTGCCAGCCACGCTCGAAGGCTTTTTCGACACGATCGAGCGGCTCGATCGCGACGGCGTGAAGATGCGGCTCGATCCGGTGCTCGAGCCGATCGGCTTCGGGTTTGCGGCGAGCCTCGGACGGTATCTCGACGTGCGTCGCCGATTTCCAGATGCCGAGATGATGATGGGGGTCGGCAACCTCACCGAACTCACCGACGTCGATTCCTCGGGCGTCAACACGCTCTTGATCGGGTTCTGCCAGGAGGTGGGCATCCGCTCGGTGCTGACCACTCAGGTGATCCACTGGGCGAGGGACAGTGTCCGCGAGTGCGCCCTCGCGCGGGCGCTCGTCCACCATGCCGTCACCCAGCGCACGCTTCCCAAGCATGTCGAGCCGCAGCTGGTGACGCTCCGCTCCGGGAAGCCGCAGACGCACGGCCAGGAGGTGCTCGACAGCCTGGCTGAGGCGATCCGTGATCCGAATTTTCGGATCTTCGCAGAACGCGGTGCGATCCATCTGGTGGGCGCGGGGCTGCACCTCGAATCCCGCGATCCCTTCGCGCTCTTCAAACAGTTGGCAGCGGCCGGCCGCACCGACGTCGATCCGAGCCATGCCTTCTACCTGGGCTACGAGATGGCCAAGGCAGTGACGGCGCTCACGCTCGACAAGGACTACCGGCAGGATCAAGCCCTCGACTGGGGCCACCTCACGCAGTCCGAGATCGGCCACGGGCCCTCCCGCGCAGCCGCCGAAGCGGCCCGCACCGCCGCGCAGCACACGGACGAAATCCCTGAGCTGAATCGTTGAGTGCTGATCCGATCCGTAGAAACGCACACATGCCCACACACCCTGCCACCGCAGACAAATCTGATCCGCGTCAGTGGATCGCCCGCCGCTGGTTCACGGCTTCGGGAGCGCTCGTCGCCGAACTCTGCGCGGGTGTCGAACCGCTCGCCGTCTTCGATCGGCTGTCGCGGCGGCGACACTGCCTGTTTCTCGACAGCGCAGTCCTCGACGGTTCCGTCCGCGCTGCTCACGTTCCGGATCAGGTCGCCACGGACGGCCCCGCGACGCCCCGCCTGGGCCGGTATTCATACGTCGCCGTCGACCCGATCCATTCTCTCCAGATCGAGCCCGCCGGTGATGGCCGCGACACAGAGCGGGTGAACGAGGCTTTTCCCCTGCTGCGGTCGCTGCTGACTGACCTCGCCTGCGCGACGATTCCCGGCCTGCCGCCATTCCAGGGCGGTGTGGCAGGGCTCGTCTCCTATGACTGCGGGCTAGTGCGACTGGGCCTCGCGGCCCCCGGCAAAGGCGACGTGCCGCTGCTCTCGCTGCATGTCTACGACGTGGTCTACGCGTTCGACCATGATGCCGGCCGCGGCTGGATCATCTCACAGGGCGTGCCCGAGCGGGGCCCGACGGCGCGGCGGGCCCGGGCGTCGGAACGGCTGGAATCGCTGCTTGCCACACTGACCGAGCCAATCGCGGCGCCGGCATCCGCAGTGGCCTCAGATCCATCGGTGCCGACGGCCACGGCGACGTCCCCTGGCCATGTGCTGCCCGGGCACGGGATTCCCGGCCGTGGAGACATCGTTTCGACCCAGTCGAGAGAAAGCTACCTCGAGATGGTGCGGGCCGGCATCGAACTGGTTCGCGCCGGCGACATCTTCCAGGTCAACCTCGCGCAGCGGCTCTGTCTTGCCGCCGCCATCGATCCGGTGGAACTCCACCGCCGAAGCCGCACCTTGAACCCCGCCCCGTTCGCAGCCTTCTTCGATGCGGGCCCCGCCGCCATCGTGAGCATGTCGCCGGAGCGGCTGCTCCAGGTTGAGCGGGGCACCGTGCGGATGCACCCGATCAAGGGCACTCGTCGCATGCTGGCGAGCCCTGAGGCCGATCTCTATGCCGGCGAGGATCTTGGCCAGAGCGAAAAGGACCGGGCTGAAAACGTGATGATTGTCGACCTCGTGCGGAACGATCTCTCCCGAGTCTGCACGCCGGAGAGCGTCCGCGTAGAGGCGCTCTGCCGGTTGGAGCGATATCGCTATGTGCAGCACCTCGTGTCGATTGTCGCCGGCCGGCTGCGGCCCGGCCGCACGCCCCTCGACGCCCTCGACGCCGCCATCCCCGGAGGGAGCGTGACCGGCGCTCCAAAGCACCGGGCCTGCGAGATCATCAGCCAACTGGAAGGCTTCACCCGCGGTGCCTACTGCGGCTCAATCGGCTTCATCGGATTTGACGGTGCGGCCGACTTCAACCTGCTCATCCGCACGTTCGTTGTTGGCCCCGATTCGATCAGCTGTGCTGTCGGTGGCGGCATCACCGCGCGAAGCGAGCCAGCCGCCGAATATGCGGAGACGCTCCACAAGGCGGAGGGCATGCTCCGCGTGCTCGCCTCCTTCGGCACGAGGAACGATGACGGCACGCAAGGCACGGCCACTCCAGCCGTGAAGCCCCCAGCGGAGGCCGCCCGATGATCGTCGTCCTCGACAACCGCGACAGCTTCGTCTTCAACCTCACCCGCCACTTTCATCTCCTCGGCGTGGCGGCGGTGGTGGTACCGAGCCACGCGATCGACGTCGAGGATCTGTGGCGGCTCGAACCGCAGGCCGTCGTGATTTCACCCGGCCCCTGCACGCCGGCCGAAGCGGGCTGTTCCGTGGCCGCGATTCAGGCCTGCCGGGGCCGCGTGCCGGTGCTCGGCGTCTGCCTCGGGCATCAGGCGATCGCCGCGGCACTCGGCGGCACGATCATCCGTGGACGGGAGCCGGTGCATGGCCGCACGAGCGCGGTGCACCATGACGGCATCAATCTCTTCGCGGGCATCCCGAGTCCGATGACCGCCTGCCGCTATCACTCGCTCGTCGTCGCCGGCGACAGGCTGCCCGCGGGCCTCACTGTGACCGCGAGAGACGACGAGGGCACGATCATGGCACTGGCGCACGAGGCCGACCGTCTCTACGGCGTGCAGTTCCATCCAGAATCGATCCTCACACGGCATGGCTTCCGACTGCTGGCAAACTTTCTTGTCGCCGCCGGCATTCCCCACCACGCCGATCGTGTGGCGGACCTCGACGCCGATGTGGAAGAGCAGGCCATCGCCTGCCCCGAAAGCCGCGACGATGACGATCAACGCGTCGTGACGTTTTGAAACGCTGGTGCTTGCATCGTTCGAAGTTGCTGCCTGTATCCGCTGCGTACCCGGAGTCCCCCGGCTTCCGCCGGGGGCTTTTATTCAACCGGTGCCCTCTCTCAGGCGGTTGTGTCACGATCGAATAAAAGCCCAGAGCGGAAGCGACGGGACAGCGCGTGCATGGCGCCACACCGCCCCCCATCACGCCGGGCGAAAGCCACCGTTGACGGGGAGCACCTGCCCCGTCACGAACGCCGCCTGCGGTGAGACGAGCCAGTGCACCGCGCCGGCAATGTCGGCAGGCGTGCCCCAACGGCCGAGCATGCTCTCGCGGATCGCCCGCTCTTGCCAGACGTCGCTGGCCCCCTCGCCCCAGGAGGTGCGAATCCAGCCGGGCGCCACGCAATTGACGCGAACCTGCGGCGCCAGCGATTTCGCGAGGCTCTTCGTGAAGGCCATCACGGCCCCCTTCGTAGCGGCAAAGAGTTCGCCGCTGTCCCCTTCCATGCCGGTGGCCGCCTGATCCCAGCCGATCGTCACGATCGACCCCCCCTCGCGGGCACGCATCCATCTGCCGATGCCCCTCGCCAGAATCATGGTGGAGACGACGTCGACTCGCAGCAACTGGTCGAGCTTCTGTTCGAAGCTCCACTTCGCCGGTGCCCCGGTGAGCACGTCCGCTCCGGCCACAAGCACCAGCGTGTCGAGCTGCGGCAGACTCTGGCCAATGTCGGTGATCAACTGCTCGATGGCTTGCGTGTCGGCGAGATCGGCAAGAAACGTGCCCGCATGTCGGTCGGTTCGAGCTAACACCGCGGCCAGTTCGTCGGCTGCGTCGCGGGAGCGGCCATGCACGGCTACCCGAGCACCAGCCGCCGCCAGGCTGACCGCCACCTCGCGACCAATGCCGTGCGTCGAACCGGTGACAAGCGCCGTCCGTCCCCCAAGATCGTTCATGGGGGCGTTCACGGCGTGTTTCCCGTGGCGGTACCTGCGTCCGTTACGACAGGCTCGTTGGCCCCGCTGATGACGGGCAGTTCGTAACATGCTGCCTCCTCGGCATTTCGCACGAGCAGTCGGCTGCCCGACAGGCAGAGGTTGTTCCATGTCTGGCCGTCGATCGCGGCCAGCCGGCCCCGCACGACATGCTTCTCCGGCGAGGCATCGACAAGCACCACCTCGCCCGACTCCGCCTGCACGAGCAGAAGGGCACCGACGCGGAGCACCTGTCCTTGGCCATAGCGACCGGCCTTCCACCGCCGCGTGCCGTCATCCACACGTACGCATTCGAGAATGCCATCGGACAGGCCGTAGGCATGGCCGTCGTGGATGGCGACATTCGTGAACTTCGTCTTCAAGAGACCGGCATTCCGCCAGACCTCGCGGAGGGTCCAGGGCTCGGCATCATTTTTTTCGATCTCGAAGACGGCAGCGCCGATGCCATAGCCTTTTGAAAGGAACAGCCGTCGATCACCGATCGGCACCGCCTGCGAGCAACTGGCATCTGAGTTGGAGTGGCCCAGCCAGGGATGCTCCCAGAGTTCATGGCCGTCGGCCGGGTCGTAGCCGGCCACATGCCCCTCGTTGACGCTCAGGATCAGCTCGCGTCCACCGAACGACACAAGTTTCGGCGACGTGAAACTGATCTGTTCGTCGCCGGTCGTCCAGCGACGTTCCCCCGTAAGGCGATCGAACGCCACGAGCGCGAGAAACTCGGGTTCCTGTGCCGATCGCCGCGTCCGCGGGCCGCCTGCCGGCACAACCACGAGGTCGGCAGTGACCAGCGGCGAGGCCGCCCTGCCCCAGGCCACCATCAGCGCGTGGGTCGCAGGATCGATGCCCAATTCTTCGAGCACGTTCTTCTTCCAAAGCACGGCGCCGGTTGCGCCATCGATGGCATGCAGCCAGCCGGTGGCCCCGTGGGTATAGACGACGCCGTCGTAAATCGTGGGGGTGGAACGCGGACCGACGCCGCCGAGCACTGTCTCGTGCCGCCCCTTCACCGCCACCGTCCACTCAATCTCGCCGGTGAGCACCGAGCAGGATGAAACGATCTCGTCGTCGCCGCGCTGTTCAAGCGTCACAGCATGATCACCACAAGTGGCAAAGCCACTCCAGCCGGCGCCGATCGGCCGCCTCCACTGCCGCCGTGGCGGCTGCGCATCCCAGTTGGGATCGAGCGTGGGCGCATCGACTCCGCAGCTGCCAGTCGGTCCCAGGAACGTTGGAAAATCGCCGGACGAGGCCTGCCATGGAGCGGCCGACTGGGGAGCTACGGCATCCGGCGTGGCTGCTCGATGCTGCGGCAGCAGCCGATCGCGTGACGGATTCCAGCGCAATGCAAACTCGGGGATGAGATCCCCCGACACCCGCTCGATCCGCAGCAACGCGGCACCGAGTGCCACCGCGCCGAGCAGTCCGCCCAGCACGGCCCACTTCGCCTTCGGAGCATGGCCGCTTTCGCGGAGAAACCAGAGCAGAATCGTCATCAGCGCCGAGAAGCAGAGGATCAGCGTGATGATGTTCGCCACCGCCTGATCGATGATGGCCCCCGCGATCGGTTCGAGCCACCCGCCCCGGACGAGCGCCGCCGCGGCGGCCAGCGAGGCAACCCCGATCCACACACGGCGCGGCGGCGTGAGCGGCCGTGGGACCGAATGGCCCCCCCTAGCCACGGACTCTATGACACGGTTTTTTTGCTTTTTCTTCATGGCAACGGGAGTGTACCGATCTTCGCGATTTTAGGCGCACGATGGCAGACAGCCTTCACACAAAGGCCGGAGATCTGCGGCCCTCGATCCCCGATCCTGAGGAGCCGGTCGGAGGCACGCGCAGGAGCCGGTGAATTCTGCGACTCACGAGCGATTCGCCATTGTCCATGAGCCTCCCGTAACAGAATCCGCCGGCGACGAGCATGCCGCAGCCGGCGAACCATCCAAGAAGACGTCGGCACCTAAACGAGCCCCACGGCGGAGGTCCGGATGCCGTCCCCGGCGGCGCGACGCCACAGAACGCTGCCCCACCGTGTTCCTTGTCGGTCTCCCGAGGCTCAACTAGACTCCCCCACACCATTTTTTCCAGCAGGATTCGGCATGCTCAACCCCGACGTCTCCGGCTCAGCACACCCCGCCGCCTTGGGCCCGTCCACGACGGCCGTGCATGCCGGCGAGGCCCGCCAGAAGCCCGGCTTCTCGATCACCGACCCGATCTTCGCGTCGAGCACCTACACCTTCCGCGACACACAGTCGATCATCGACTTCATCGAGCAGAAGCAGCCCCGCGAGGAATACGGTCGCTACGGCAATCCGGGTGAGCGGGTCGTGGAGGATAAGCTGGCCGCGATCGAGGGAGGAGAGAGCGGGGTGCTCTTTGCCAGCGGCATGGCGGCGCTGGTCGGCCTGCTGATGGCCCACTTGAACGCAGGTGAGGAGATCGTCTTCTTCGACGAGTGCTACCACCGCAGCCGCGAGTTCTGTCGCAAGCACCTCACGCGGTTCGGCGTCACATTCCGCGAGGTCCCCACCTGTGATTATGCGGCGATGGAGGCCGCGATCACGCCACGGACTAAATTCATTGTCAGCGAGTCGCCCACCAATCCGCACCTCAGCGTGGTCGACATCGGGAGGTTTGCCGAGATCGGCCGGCGGCACGGCGTGCTCTCGCTCATCGATGCCACGCTCTGCACGCCCTACAACCTCCGGCCGCTGGAGTCGGGCGTCGACTTCGTGCTCCACTCGGCAACGAAATATCTGGGCGGACACAACGACCTGCTGGCGGGCGTTGTCATCGGCGGGCAGGAGAAACTCGAACCGGTCCGCCACCTTCGCGGCATCATGGGCGGCGTGAACTCGCCCCACAATGCCTATCTTCTCGAGCGCGGCCTCAAAACGCTGGCGCTGCGGATGGAACGGCACAACGCCAACGGTTTGGCCGTAGCCCAATTCCTCGAGAGTCATCCGCGGGTGGAGAGGGTGCTTTATCCTGGCCTGGAAAGCCATCCCTACCACGCACTGGCGGTGCGGACGATGCGTGGCTTCGGCGGTCTGGTGACTTTCTTTGTGAAAGACGCCGACTGGCGGCAGACTGCGCGGGTGATCGATTCGGTCAAAATCCCGCGGATTGGCCCGAGCCTGGGGGGCGTTGAGTCGCTGATCGAGCAGCCACTTGTGATGAGCTACTGGAACTATTCGCCGACCGAGCGGGCGACGTTCCGCATCCCAGACAACATGATCCGTCTCGCCTGCGGCATCGAAGACTCGGCTGATCTGATTGCCGACCTCTCCGCCGCGCTCGACTGCGCAAGATAGACAAACCCTGCCAGTCGCGTTGATTTTGGCGGAAGTTTCGGTCGTCCGGATGACGATATCTATTCCGATTGACGAATATCGGCCGGGGCATCCCCGCCGTAGCGACGGATCGGAAGGAGATTGTCATGCACGTTTCTCTCGGTTTGCGACATCTGGTTGGCATGTCGCTGGTAGTCCTGCTGGGCAACGGTATCGCGTTGTCGCAGCAGCCAGGCACTGAAGCTGCTTCAACTGGGCAGAGCCAGTTGAAGTGGACGCCACATCGGGCCGCCACATCAACCGAGGCGACGTCAGCCCCCATCTCCGGCAGCACCGCGAGCGCATCGCCGTCGCAGGCTGTCAGCACTACCGCCGGCAGTTCGCCGACGACAGGCGGGGCCCCAGTTGTGCCGCCAGTCGCACCGCCAAAACCAATGCTTGCTCAACCGCCCGCGTCGGTAGGTCTGCCAGCCGGCGTGCCGGCCGTGGCTGCCGCCCAGCGGCAGCCATCGAGCCCCCAGCAATACACGTCGCCACGCACGCGGCCCACGGGCCAGATGGGTGATTGGACCAGCGACAACCGGGTACCCGGTCGCTTCCGCTCGAGTTCCCCCACCGAAGGCCAGCTAGCGCTCCCCAGCATGCCTGATCTGAATCTGTTCCGCAGTCCGCAGGGCAATACTGGTCGCCCGGTCCTGGCAGTCGAGGGCACTCCGCGGCGAACAGCCAACGCTCCCGCAGCCAGCCAACTCGGCGGCGGTCTGGCCCCGAGGTACGGCGCCACTGCCAGCAGCCCCGCAGGCCAGCGACGCGAGCGGCTGGCGATGAATGCTGATGGGCTGCCGTCGGTAATGGCCCGGGCCCCGCAGGCTGCGGCAATCGACGAGGGCTCTGCCCCTGGTCGGCTGCCCGCCGCCTCCGCCATGCCCAGCCAGACGCTGCCATCGCCTGCGGCCTCCGAGTCGATGACGATGAGCGACGATCCGTCCATCGTGATCAACACCATGCCTTCGGAGATGACGGAATACGGCCCGCAGGGATACGGCGACTACGGTGCCGAAGGGTATGACCCGTCGACGTCGCCTGCCGATGGAGGCATGTTGATGGGCGAGTATCCCTCCCAACTCCACGTCGAGTCGTTCTATGACGATCCCTTCGCCTGCGAGGAAGCGGACGGGTTTCTTACCTGCTGGCCGCACGACGGCCGGGTCTGCGCCTGGCTGCGTCAGTTCGGCAAGCCCTACTACGGCTGGCATTGGTACCGCGACTTCACCGCCAGTGCCGGCGTCACGTCCTTCCAGAATCAGTCCAACTTCGGCCTGCTGGCCAACAACGGCACCAACGAATATCTCAACTGGGCTATGCCGTTCTGGAACGCGTTCGGTATCGGCTGGCAGCTGGGTGCACGCGAAGTTCAGACCAACTTCCAGCAGCCTACGCTCTCCAATAGTCAGGGCACGTTTCAGGCCAACTCGCGACAGCAGACGTTCGTGACCACGGGCTTCTTCACGCGGGCGTTCGAGGGCCGCGGCCTGCAGGGCGGAGCCGTGTATGACTATCTGAGCGAAAGCTACTTCGAACAGATCGACGTCTCACAGATCCGCGGCGAGCTGAGCTACGTCTGGGGCTACCACGAACTGGGCTTCTGGGGAGCCTTCAATGTCCTGGAACAGCAGGGCAACCTCGTGCCCGGGCAACGGACGCCTGGCGTGGCGAGCACCATCGATCTCTACACCGCCTTCTATCGACTGCACTTCGGCGACGCCAACGAGGCCCGCGTCTGGGGCGGTGCCTCGGGCAACGGTCAGGGGATCGTCGGATCGACGATCCGAGCCCCGCTGGCGAGGTCGGTGGCCATGGAAGGTAACTTCACCTATCTGCTCCCCGACAAGTCGCAGACCTACTCGCTGGGCGGCACCAGCGTCACCTTTTCTCCCTCTGCCTGGAACATGTCGATCAACCTGGTCTACTACCCGGCCGGTCGTGCCCGTCGGAGTCTGGCCAGCCCGTATCGGCCTCTCTTCGACGTGGCCGACAACGGCAGCATGATCCGCGCTCTCGCCCGCGGCCAGCGGATCCGGTAGCCCGCGGCTAGGGCTTGAAAACCTCGGCCGACTGCCACGGCGGCGCGATTTGTAGTATCTTGCTGGGGTACTGGTGCAGGCGGGTTGGACTCGCCTCCGTGCGACGTGTCGCCGTGTCGACGTGTCGATGGGGGCCCCCGTCTTGGCACGCCGAAACCCCGCACACCATCGCCCTTTTGGAATTCATGATGTCGGAACACGAACACAAGAACGATCCCTGGGCCAACCTCGCCGATTCTCTCGGTGCCAAGCCCGTCGCCAAGCCCGCCTCACCGCCTGCGGCCGCAACGCCGCCGGCCCCTGCCCGCCCCCCGCAGAAAGCACGCGAGGAGAAGCCAACTCCCGCCGTCCGCTCCGATTGGGGTGGACTGGAATCGGCGTTGGGACTGGCACCCGCAGGTGAGCCGAAAACATCGACCCCGTCGAGCCGGTCGCAACCGGCCAAGCCTCTCCCACCGGCTGCTCCGCCGGCCCGGGAAGCGGTGGAGCCACCGCAGCGTCGCAGCGATCGCGAGCGCGACGAGTTCTCCTTTGGCAGCCGCCGGCCGGCCCCTGAGTCGGCGCCCCAGCAAAGCCGTGAACCGATCGACTCCGTCCCGCGACGTGATCCACCGCGGTCGCAGCGGACAGAAGAGCCCGCTTCCTCCGAGACCTTCCGATCAGGTGGCGGAGAACGCGCGGAATCCGGTTCCCGCGATCAAAACGATCGCGGTCACAACGAATCGGGCTCCGCACCGCGGGGCGGCGAGGACGAGCAGGGTGCGGGCCGTGGTCGCCGTCGTCGTGGCCGGCGTGGTGGCCGCGGACGTGGTCGCCGCGACGAAGGAAGGGACCGCCCGCTGCCGGGTCAGACGGATGGCGAACATGGCACGGGTGCAGGACCAGGACGTGTGCCTGCCGGCGCAGAAACGCATGATGGATACGAACGGCCACTAAGAGAGAATCAGGGCGAGGAACAGGGCGAACGGTTCGATCGTGCCGGAGTGGCCCGCGAATCGAACGGACCTGAGGATGGGGGGCAGCGACCGGACACCCTCGGCGAAGGTGACCGTGACGGGGAGTCCGCTCCCCGTCGCCGCCGCAGGGGCCGACGTGGTGGCCGTCGCCGCGGCCGTGGCGACCGTGAAGGAGAGGTCGGCGGTGTTCGCCCGCAGGCCGATCGCGAGGGCGGAGAACCGCCACGTCGCTCCACCGAAGGTGAGTCACGGATCCCAGCGGGTGATTCCGCTGGAGATTTTGACGATGAGCCGCTGCCGGCCGGTTACGGCGTGCGTCAGCCCACGAGGCCAGGTGACGCACCCCGATCGGATGGATCCCGGGCCGGAGGCGGCGATGCATCTGGGAGCCCAAAAACAGACGACCGTGAGCCGGGGGAGGCAGGTGGCCGCCGTCGTCGTCGCCGCCGTCGGGGCGAAGGCCGCGGCACCACTGGCAGCACCTCTACATCTTCAACCGCTGGCAGCCGCGAAGGCTCCACGGGCCGCCGTTCGAGCCGCTCCTCAGAGGGCAGCGGCGAACGTCGCGGCAGGCGCAGCCGTCGGAGTGCCGGGGAAGAGCGCCGTTCCGCATCGACGTTCGACCGCGGTCGTCGCGATGAGTTTGCTCCCGTAGCCGGTGGACGGGAGGAGGACGACGAGGGCCTGGAGTTTCTCGGCATCGAGGATGCTGGCCACGACGGACGAGCTCGTGACGAGCGTCACCCTGCCGACGATGATGACAGCATCATCGAGAGCGGGCTCAACGAGGTGCTCGACGTGCCCAGTTGGGTGGAAGCGATCGGAATCGTCATCGCCGGTAATCTTGATGCTCGCAGCCGATCGCCCCGAAGTGGGGAGGGAAGCCGTGGAGGAGAACCACGCGGCGACTCCTCGACACGAGGTGGCTCATCGGAAAGATCGCGTGATTCCCGACGCGGCGGCCGCTCGGGCGACCAACGCTGAGGCTGGTTTTCCAGGCTGATGAAACCCGAACCGTTTGAATAAAAGCCCCCTGCGGAAGCCGGGGGACTCCGGTTGGAGCCATCGTCTCGCGTGCCATGCCGATCCGGGATCGCCCAACGGCCCGGTGTCCCCGGACTTCCGTCCGGGGCTTTTTTATATGGGACGCGCCAGGCCCCGGAGGGCCGGGTAAGCACCCGCGGGCGGAGGCCTGCCAAGCGAAAACGACGCGATGTCGTGTTTCGCGTGAAGACAGACAAAAAGCCCTCGGCGGAAGCCGGGGGACTCCGCGCGGAACGATCGTCCCGCGTGCGATGCTATTTGAGTGAAATCGTCCTCGCCAGAGGACGCAGGATCTGATCGACCACGCAGGTGTCGACCACCTCGCGAGCCAGCGTGGCGAGTCGGTCCATAGCGTCGACGTAGGTGGTGCCCGGCTCGAGGCTCCCATACTGCCGAGCCGTGACGTAGACGCTCAACTGCTCTTCGGAAAAGTCGCCAGTACGGACCTGAAACGCGTTGGTCCTCGACTCCGTGCTGACGCGAACTTGCACCCGGCAGTCTTCGTCGAGAGAGATCGTGAGTGATGGCTCGTAATTGATGACCCGGCCGCCGGGCAGTTCGGACGTCCGATCGAAGGCCGGCCCGACGCCGAGCGCCTCCGCCAGCAGGGCGTTGTGGTTGCCGCGGAAGGCGAAATCGAATCCGAACAGCAGATCAAGCGCCTCGCAATCGAGGGGGCTGATCGAGAGAAATGCGGGCGCCAGATCGAGCACCAGCCGATGCTGGTCGAGCACGGCGTCGAGCGACGGTGGATTCACCTGGCCCGAACAGAGCCGCTTGGTCTCGACCGCCGCCCAGCGGTATCGGCCCTGGTCCTTGTCCTCCTCCAACACGAAATCCCGCTTGTCGCGGCAGTAGAACTTCCGCATGGTCGGGTAGCGTTTCTGCACACGCTCGAAGAAGTGGAGGATCGTCTCCCGCTGGCCCGGAAGTTCCATCTCCGTGGCCAGATTCATGTTGACGTAGAAATCGTCGGCGAGCGACGCATACTGCGTCATAACGTATGCACTCCGGTGGGAAAATCATCCGAAAAATGAGTATACGGGTGGCGTGCAGTGGGTGTCAAAAGAGGGTGCATGTCGACCGTGCCCAGGGTCACCGGCTGGATTCAGGGCGCACGAAACGCCATACTTTGCCGAGCAGGGAGTTTGGGTTCGCAGCACCTGGAGTGGAGCCCGCGTACTCGGGAAGCTGGTCATCATGCCACCGCAGCAGGAAGCTTCAGAGATCCCCGACGATCAAATTTCGATCGAGCAACGAGGCGATGGGAAGATCGTCGTCAGGGTCCGGTCGCAAGGTCCGGAGGAATCGCGGCTGCCCGATGCCGTGTTTTCCTTTCGTAACGGTGATCCTCAATACGCCTACTGGCTGGCTCGGCTCTCTGCGATGAGCCAGCCGAAGTGAATGGCTGCCGTGATCGGCGGCCGCGCCTGATCAACCGTGAGGAAGGCGTCGTGGGATCTTTGACGATTGAACGGACCTCGTGGCTCTCAACACGGCACACACTCGGTGCGAGGCTGCCTCTTCTGTTTCTGGCCAGCATGCTCCTGCTGCCTCTGGCACCCCCGATGCCTGGCATGGGTGCTGAAGATGGGAATCGCATCGCGATAAGCCTTGCTGCTCCGGATCGCAACGATCACCCCGTGGTCCGCTACGCCGTGGCCCAACTGCAGAAACACCTCGCCAGCGAGGCCGCGACGTCTTCCTTCGTCAACGAGCCCACCGCGTCGGTTCGTGGCCGCATCGAGATGATCATCGACCCTGCCGCCGTCAATCCCCCGTCGACAGCGGTGCCGGAGAGTTTTCGGCTGATCGCCGCCGCGAACGGTTCGCTGAAGATGATTGCCGCGGATGGTCCGGCGTTGCTGTGGGCCGTGCGAGACTTTCAGCACTACTACTGCACGGACTGGCTCGAGCATCTGCGGGACGGCACGCCCATGGAACTCAATATCCTCTCCGCGCCCACCATTCAGAACCGCGGCTTCTGGACATGGCTCTACGGGTGCAAGGACGTCTTCGCCTACATCGACCGCGCGAGCGACTGGAAGTTGAACCACATCATTTTCTGGAACCTCGGTGTGCCGATGAATGCAGACCGAATCAACGAGTATGCCCACGAGCGCGGCGTAAAAATCTGGTGGGGCTTCAGCTTTGGATGGACGGCCGGCGATTTTCGAGATGCGTCGCCGGCCCTGGCGGCCCGATTGCAGGCGCTCTACGAAGCCCAAAAAGCGAAGATCGGCCCAACGCTGGCCAACCTGTGCCCGCAGGAACCGGAGACACCGCAGGCCCTGAAGGATTTCGTTCTCGACGTCTACGAACACCAGTATGCCTGGATTCCAGACATCGACGGCATCTATTTTCAGACCGCCACCGAGGCGATCTGTCCGTGCGATCGCTGCAAGCAGGTCCCAATCGGCGAGAGCGTCATGAAGACGATCTTGCCAATCATCGAGGAACTGCATCGGCGTCACCCGACCCTGAAGATCTCGGCTGGAATGCACAACAAGGGGGAGCAGTTTGCCGCTCTCCGCGGCCTGCCCGACTATGTGAACATCTGCTGGGAGGCGGGAACGACCTGGGCCCCCACCATCGAAGACTTCAAGACGCAGATGACCTACCGCGGGGCCGAGGAGGACTTCTCTGGGATCTACCGCATCACCATGAACTGCGGGATGGATGTGCTCGGACAGACCTACGGTGGTGAAAAGGACCGCGTCTGGCTGAACCGCGTGGATCAACTCTGGCACTACATCGAAGAAGGCCGCCTGCCCGAGTCTGGCAAGAAGTGGCCGATTGTGGTGAACGGCAAGGATGTCGGCTATCCATGCGTCTCCGACTGGCGACCGCCAGCCGGAAAGCGACTCCTGGACAACGCCAATTTCCAGACGCTGCTTGAATGGTCCGGTGAACTGGCAAAGGGTCCACCGCGATCGAAGGGCGTCTTTCCGCTTGTCGAGGCAGGTTTTATCGATCTCAAGATGCGCCGAGTGCCGGCGATGGTGGCGGAAACCATTTGGAACCCGCTCGCCGACCAGACTGAACTCGAACGTCGTTGCCGCATGATCTGGGATGGCAGCGTGGGCGGATGGCCGACCACTCCCAACCCATACTGGACTGCCTCACAAGGCGATCCGCCCCATCAAGAAGCCGGCACTGCCGGCGATCAAGCACTGGACGACCTAGGGAACGTCTACAAGGAAGCATTGACAGGGGAAGCGAAGAAATAATCGCCCACTCCCAGTCTCTTGCTGGATGTGGTGCCACAGGAGGGGCCGAGGGCAGCAATCCCCCTTCCCTCCACGTCCTTCCTGACGAGGATGTCTTCGAGCGTATCCCGGATAGCTGTAGCGACGTGTTGGCAAACCCAGAGACTTAGGCGAGGGGGTCGGCGGAAGCTCGAGGAGCGTTGGGCCGCCGCGGCCCCCGCGACGAGACTTTTGCCGCCCCCGAAGCCGGTGCTACACCAAACTCAGATGCGTCTTAGTCGTCGGCCCGGGAACTGGCGATCAGCGAGATGAACTCGCGATTGCTCTTGAACTTGGCGAGCTGCTTGGTGAGCTGCTCCATGGCATCGACATGATGCATCGTCGAGAGGGTGCGACGCAGCATGCCTACCGCGTGCAGCGTGTTGGCATCGAGCAACTTCTCTTCTCGCCTGGTCCCAGACTGCGAGATGTCGATGGACGGCCAGACCCGCCTGTCCGACAGCTTGCGGTCGAGCACCAATTCCATGTTTCCCGTGCCCTTGAACTCCTGAAAAATGAGTTCGTCCATCCGGCTGCCGGTATCGATCAGAGCCGTCGCCACGATCGTCAGCGAGCCCCCTTCCTCGAACACACGGGCCGTTGCAAACAGCTTCTTGGGAATATCGAGCGCCTTGATGTCGACGCCACCAGACATCGTACGGCCGGTATTGCCGACCCACTTGTTGAAGGCCCGTGCCATGCGGGTGATGGAGTCCATCAGCAGGAATACATCCTTGCCCGCCTCGGCCATCCGCTTGCAACGCTCGATCACCAGTTGCGACAGACGCACGTGGCTTTCGACATCACAGTCGAGACTGCTGGCCATCACCTCCCCCTTCACGGTCCGACGCATGTCGGTGACCTCCTCGGGACGCTCGTCGATGAGCAGCATCACGAGGTTCAATTCCGGGTGATTGGCTGAAATCGCCTGCGATACCTGCTGCAGCAGCACGGTCTTGCCCGTACGGGGCGGCGCCACGATGAGCGCCCGCTGACCTTTGCCCAGCGGCGTGAGCAGATCCATGACTCGGGTCGTGATCGGTTGCTGGCCGGTTTCGAGACGAAGCCAGGTTTCCGGGTTGATGGGCGTGAGTTGATCGAACGTTTTGACGTTGACGTACAGGTCGGGCGCCATGCCTTCGACCTCTTGGATCTCGCGGACGCGCGGACCCTGCTGCCTTCTGCCCGGCTGCACGAGCACCTTGAGGGACACCCCTTCACGCAACCGATAACGCTCGATCATCGTTGCGGGAACGAACGGATCGGTCCGCTCACGTTGGTAGTTTGTCTCAGGACTCCGCAGGAATCCGTACCCGTTCGGGTGCATCTCCAGAATGCCATTCCCCGGTTCGAGCGGTATTGGCTCGCCGTTTTCGGAGACCTCCGGCTCAAGTTCCGGCGGCCTCATCCCCTCCCCTTCCATGTCGACAGCACCGGCACCAGATGGCACTGGACCACCGCCACCGCCGCCACCGCGACGAAACCGCCGCCGCCGGCCGCCGTAGCCGCCGCCGCCGCCGTGGGCCTGTCCCTGTCCCTGTCCCTGCCCACCGCCCCCGTAACCGCCCGGTGATTGGCCTCCCTGTCCGCCAAATCCACCACGGCCCCGCGATCGCCTCCGCTTCGACATGGATACAACACACCTAAGGAAAAAGGATCTGACTACAACCGTTAATCGTTCGTACCGCGTGCAATCCGGCCGCACCAAATTGACCGCCCAAACTGTCCTTACAGTGAACGACGTGCGGTCAATCAAGCTGGGACGGTCGAAACGACCGAACGAGACCTCAGAGATTCGGCTCAGAGGCCCAAGGCTTCAGTGCCCAAACGTTCCAGCGGCCCTACGTTCCACGTGAACGGTTGGGAAACCGGAAGAAGATCCCGGGGAGGCCTTTGAACGGCCCTCTATCTCGAAAAATCTTTCGTTCGAAAAATCTTTCGACGATTCCTCGGGAGCGACACGGCGGCTTAGCCGCTGCTGAAAAACCCCATCGCGACGTGTCAGGCAGAAGTATCCTCCGACCGCGTCGGATTGTCAAGCGGCGGAGCGGCGGAGGGATACCACAACACCCGGTAAAGATAGGGGACACAAGGCCCCTAGGCAGGCTATTTCTGGCCCAAATCACAGCCAGCGGCCTTTTCGATGCGATTCCTGCGACCGTTTCGACCGATACATCTTCCGGGCCTGAAAACGGACAGATCGAAAGTCCACAAGGGCCCGCCGCCTGGATGGCAGCTCATCCAGGCTTGATGGTCGTGCCAGATGTCCCCTGAGGCTGGAGTGATGTCTTCCACCTGTATGGTGATCCCAATGCCAATCCCATCCCGAATCTGCCGCCTCCTGGCCACCGTGGCCCTCATGACGCTGTCGTCTGCGTGGGCGGCCAGCGCCTCCGCCGCAGTGGCGTGGCATGCAGATATCGCCACTGCCCACCGTGCCTCCGAGGTCAGTCACCGACCGGTGCTTGCCATCTTCACGGCAAGTTGGAGTTCGGCGAGCACGACACTCGATCGAACGACGCTCGCGAGCGACGAAGCCGTCGCCCTGATCACAGCCTGTTTTGAGCCGGTCTGCGTGGATGTCGACGAGAGTCCTGAAGCCACGCGTCGGCTCGGCATCTCGAAAGTGCCCACCGCCTGCATCCTCACCGCCGATGACCAGGTGCTTTCGAAATTCGAACTCCCTGAGACGCCCGCTGGCTTCGTAGCGGCGGCGGCCCGCGCAGCGCAAGAGGCCGCCTTTGCTTCCGCCACCGTTTCGCGATCCCAGTCCGCGGTCACGACGGCAGAATCAGCCGCAAATCTGAGGACTCTGAACGACATCTCCGCAAACGATTCGGGTGCGCTCGCCGGCTTCGGGGGCGAAGTTGGGAAGGCCCGGCAGGTGACCGCTCGCGCCGGGGAGCAGGGCACGGTGCCTTCTGGTGGCCAGTCGATCAATGCGATCGCCGCCAAAGTACGCAGACTCTCCGACTTCGCCAGCGACGACGATTCTTCTGCGGTCAGCGCGAATCCGGCGGTCGCCGCCGCGTTCCGCGAAGGCGCTGCCGACCAGTTGGCCACCGCTCCAGCCGTCATGCCGCCCCAAGGCGAATCGAATGATTCGCTTCCTGCTCCGCCAGCGGATGTGGCAGCGGAAGAAGAGTCGATGCCTCTGGTTGCGGACACTACTGCTACGACATCGGCGGCGGGCCCGGCCACGGTGGCATTCGTCGCACCAACTCAGTCAGCGACCGGCTCGGCTGCTGCAGCCAGCAACTTCACGCCGGGCGGTCAGGGGACGCAATCACCACTGGCCATCGAGCCCGCTCCCTCGGCCCCGTCGAACACGACCGCTGGGGCTGCTTCGTGGCTGGGCGCCACGCAGCAGAATCAGCCCACCTCGGCGATGCCGACAGCCCCTGCCACCGCCACGGCGGCAATTCCCCCGGCACCTTCGGCACCCCAGCCCCCTGCAGACGCCAAGCCGACTACGCCGGAACAGCCGACCGCTGGAGCTGCCGCCTCCCTTGCGGAAACCAAACCGTCGAAGCTCGCCACGGCCACATCCTCGCTGGTTGCGGCGATCCAGAAACCCTTCAGCATGCTTGCGAAGTCCGCGGCTCCCAAATCGACCGACAAGGCGGCTCCCAAGAGTACGACGACTCCCGCCAATGCATCGCCCGAGGCGACCGCAGCTACTGCCGCGCCTGTCGAACCCGATACCTTTGGCTCCATGCCGGTCGGCCTCGAGGGCTACTGCCCGGTCACACTCGCGGAGCGCGGCACGTGGGTCGAGGGCCGCGCCCAGTGGGGCGTGCGACACCGCGGACGCACGTATCTCTTTGCCAGCGTCGAGCAGCAGCAGGCTTTCCTGGCCGATCCTGACCGGTATGCCCCTGCACTCTCTGGCGACGATCCCGTACTGGCATTCGATGCCGGCAAGAGCACGCCCGGCCAGCGCCGCTACGGGGTCACGTACCAGTCGCGGACCTATCTGTTCACGTCGCCGGAAACCCGCGACGCCTTCGCAGCCAACCCCCAGCGTTACACCTCCGGGGCCTTGGTCGCCGAGAATCGCACGCCGACCAACGGCCCGGTCGTTCGCTGAGACGCGTCGCCTGCTGCAGCATCACGCTTGTCGAGCCCAGCCGCGGCTGCGTTCGACGGCGTTCTGCCAGCGGTCAAGGAGCCGTGTGCGTGCCTGCTCGGCCATGCTCGGCTCGAAGACCCGTTCCACCCGCCGTGCCTCATGCACGGCGGCGGGCCCCGGGAAAAAGCCCGTCGCCATCCCAGCGAGCAACGCCGCGCCAAGGCTCGTGGTCTCGAGCACCATGGGCCGTTCCACCGGCAGACCGAGGACATCGGCCTGCATCTGCATGAGCAGGTCGTTCCTGCTGGCACCACCATCGACCCGCAGGCGGCCGAGGCTCCCCCCCGCATCCTGCTGCATGCAAGACACGACATCGGCCACCGACAGGGCAATCGACTCCAGCGCCGCACGGGCAATGTGGGCCCGACTGGTGGCCCGCGAGAGCCCGATGATGAGCCCACGGGCGAAGGGGTCCCACTGGGGCGCGCCCAGACCGGTCAATGCGGGGACGATCATCACGCCGCCGCTGTCCTCCACACGCCGTGCCAGCGGCTCGATCTCGTGCGCATGCGCGATTATTCCCAGGCCATCCCGGAGCCAGCCGACAAGGCTGCCGGCTACGAACACCGACCCTTCCAGAAAATAGTCCGTCGCCGCCGGACGGTCAGTCTCCCCGCTGCTCGGAAACGTACACGCCGGCGTGGTGAGCAGGCCGTGGCGACTGGCCACCGGTTTGCTTCCGGTCGAGAACATCAGAAACGCGCCGGTACCGTAGGTGGTTTTGGCGTCGCCAGGCCGCACGCAACCCTGACCAAATGCCGCTGCCTCCTGGTCACCGGCACAGCCCGCGATCGGGATCGACGCTCCCAGCCAGGCGGCGTCGGCCTCCCCAAACGAACCGCTCGATGGACGCACCTCCGGCAGCATCGCCCGCGGCACGCCAAACAGCCTGCAGAGTTCGTCGCTCCAGTCGAGCTGGTGGATGTCGAAGAGCAGTGTCCGGCTGGCGTTGGTGACATCGGTGGCATGCACACGGCCGCCCGTGAGCCGCCAGATGAGGAACGTGTCGACCGTGCCAAAAAGAATCTCGCCCGCCTCGCATCGTGACCGCAGTCCCGGCAGCGTCTCCAGCAGGTGGATGATCTTGGTGGCCGAAAAATAGGGATCGATGAGCAGGCCCGTGCGACGGCGAACGGTGTCTTCAATGCCCTGTGCCCGGAGCGAACTGCAGATGGCCGCCGAGACGCGGCTCTGCCAGACGATCGCCGGTGCCACAGGCCGCCCTGTGACGCGATCCCAGAGGATCGTCGTCTCCCGCTGATTGGTGATGCCGATGGCGGCCACCTGCTCCGGAGAAGTCCCGCTCGACTCCAAGACGCTTCGGGCGCAGAAGAGCTGCGACTGCCAGATGGCCTCCGGATCATGTTCGACGATCGCCACCTCTTCGCCGTCGCCATCAGCCGAGGCCTGCGTCCCACCCGAACCAGTCCGCAGCCACTCGCTCCGCGTGATCTGGGGAAACTCCTGCTGCGCCGTCGCCAGCGGAACACCGCGACGGTCGAACAGGATCGCACGGCTCGAAGTGGTGCCCTGATCGAGCGCAAGGATGCAGGTCTTCTGTGATCCCGGTGCTGTCATCATTGGCTCCCCTGGATGGTCCCATCGTCATCGTCCGACCAACTGATCGAATCTGGCACGATCCGGCCATACCGCTCTTTGAGTCGGGCCACGCAGTCGTCGACAGCTTCCGCCACCCGATCCCGCGGCAGTGCGCCGGCAGCGGACATCGACTCCGCCACGTCTGTCAGTGCTTCGCGGCTGAGTCGTTCGTGGAATGAGAGCATCAACCGCCGTTCGATGAGGTCGTCGAGCGTGGCGGCCCACTCCTCGCGGAGGCAGAACTCCACGGCCGCAGTCGGCAGGCCGACCCCGCGGATCAAGCCTCCATGTGGTGCCGTGTGTGGCGACGAAAGTGAACCGCCGCTCCGTTGCCACAGCGCTGACGCCCGCGTTCCAAACAGCCCCACGGCGTGCTCCGCGACCGCTGCGGCACGGCCCCGCGGCAGTCCCGCCTCCTCGGCCAGTCGACGACACTCCAGCACGGCGGCATCTCGCGCAGCCCCGGCGCAATTGCCCGGCAGTGGCCGCTCTCGCGATGTGCCCCGCACCGGCATCCCCAGCGTGCCGAGCACCGTGGCGGCCGTCGTTTCAGCAAGGCTGCGGCAGGTGGTGAGCTTGCCGCCCACAATCGACCAGAGCGGCCACGGCGCCTCGTCGTGCCTCACGAGCAGGTGGCGACGGGTAACGCCTGCAGGCGACCGCGGATTTCCGGCCTCGTTCGGCAGTGGCCGCACGCCACAGTAATGCTGCTGCACGTGGTCGCGGCCGACCGCAGCCGTCGGAAACAAGCGGGCCACCGCCGCCAGCAGGTAGCCGATCTCTGCCTCGTCGGCACGGGCTTCCGCAGGATCTCCGGTGAACGGAATGTCGGTGGTGCCAACGAGCACGAGTTCGGGGCCAAACGGCAGCACGAAGACAGGACGACCATCGGCCGCCTCGGCGTAGATGCCATGATCGGCGATCGCCGCCCGCAGGCTCGCATGCCGCACCACGAGATGGCTCCCCTTCGTGCCACCGATCAGCCGGCGACCGACATCGCCGGCAGTACCTGCACACAGCGCGTCGAGCGTGCGATCCACCCAGGCACCGGTGGCATTCACGACCGCGTCGGGCCAGACTTCGACAGAGCTACTGCCACTGGATCCGCCGATCGTGATCATGCCGTCGCGGCCGACCTCCGCCCGCCGGTGGGTGCAGACCTCAAACCGCGTGCCGGCGGCCGCCGCGATGCCGCGTGCATCGACGAGCAGTTCCACCGTGAAGCGTTCGGGAAAGAGCATCTGCGCGTCGGAATAGAGGGCCGCCCGGGGAAAGACTGTGGTGTCGATCTGCGGCATCCCGGTATGCCCCGCCCGCACCAGGCGGTGCCGCGGCCAGCCGGCGCCGGCAGCCAGCAGGTCGTAGAGCGCAAGCCCCATTCCCACCGTCCAACTGCCCCGCCCTCGCCGCCCCCGCCACGCGCGGGCCAACACTTCCCAGCCGGCGAGCCGTGCGGCGGCCGCCCACATACCGCCCCACCGTCCCTCGACCGGCAGATAGAAGGGCAGCGGCCGCACGAGATGGGCCGCCAGTTTCACGAGCCGGTTACGTTCAACGAGGCTTTCTCGAACCAGTCCAATCTCGCCATATTCGAGGTACCGCAGGCCGCCGTGGATGAGCCGTGTCGACCAGGCCGTGGCGCCGGCGGCGATATCGCCGCCATCAACAACAATCACGCCCACACCTGAAAGGGCGAGTTCCCGGGCCACGGCGGCGCCGTTGATTCCCGCCCCGAGCACGACGATCGTTTTTTCGACTGGCATATGTCTGTCGTCGCGGCCGATGTCGAGGGTATGCTCCGCGGCACCGCCCCGCAGCTGTTCTCTGGAGCATTGCCGTGCCACTGCCCGTTTCTTCCCGCTGCGGGGCTGAGCCTACTGCACGGCGGGCGTTCCCGCCTGCCCGTGCCACGCCGTGGCCGACTTCCCGCCGGCTTGTTGCGATCGGTGCGGGCATTCTCTGGGGCATGAACTGGTGGCTCGTCGGGGCCACGTGCCGGGCCGCCGACACAGATATGGCCGCCCCCGTGACGGCGACATGGAGCGGCATCGGCCTGCGGGCATGGGCCGAACGGATCAGCGAGACGGCTGGCGTGCCGGTGCTGATCGACCGCAGGCTCGACCCCGACACGGCGATCAGACTCGAGTGCCAGGGCGAACCGCTGCTCGACGTGCTCACCCGCGCTGCCGCGGTCGCCGGTGGCGAACTGGCCGTGTTGAAGTCGTCGATCCGAATCGTGCCACGTGGCACGGCCGACGTCACCATCCGCGCCGAAGCGGCCCGCACCACACGAATCGGCTCCCTCCCGCCACGGCAGCGATCGGTGCTCACGCACACCCAGCCGTGGCACTGGCCAGCCGGAGCCCGTCCCCAAAATCTGCTCACAGACGCAGCCGCACAGGCTGGCATCAGGCTCGAAGGGATCGACACGGTGCCGCACGATCACCTGGCTGCAGTGTCGCTCCCCGAGATGACGCTGGCCGAACGGATCGACCTGCTGCTGGCCCCCTTCGATCTCCGGGTCGACTGGCTGGTTGACCGGACTGCCGCTAGTGAAGGGGCGACTGCCGCCCTCACGGGCCGGATCATCGCCATTGCTGCCGGACTGCCATCCACCACGGCGAGCGCCGCGACAGAAAAACCAGCCGGTCCCAAGCCCACCCGCCGCTTCTCTCCCTCTCGACAGAAGGCAGCTGTGGCAGGAGAAACCTTCTCCCTGAAGGTTGCGGCACCACTGGAGGAGGTGCTCACGGCGATCGCCACGCGGCTGAGCTTACAGCTCGACCTCGATCGTGAATCACTCACCCGCAGAGGGATCGCCCCCGGGGAGATCGTGCGGGCCACGGTCACGAATGCGTCGCGTGACGAACTGCTCCGTGCCATTCTGGATCCGCTCGCACTCGACTGGACGGTCGACGGCACGACGCTTCGCGTCTTTGCGCCAAAGAAATAGATGGATCTCGGTTCGCTGGCTTGAAGAGAAGCCCGGAGCGGAAGCGACGGGACACCGCGTCGTTGAGCCATCCCGGATTAGGATGGCACGCGAGATCATGTTCACAACCGGAGTCCCCCGGCTTCCGCCAGGGGCTTTTATTCCAACGGTGCGTTCACTCAGGCGGTTCGGTCACGCTTGAATAGAAGCCCGGAGCGAAAGCGATGGGACACCGGGCTGTTGAGCTACCGACTGCGTTGCTGTTTTTCTTGTCCGGCCATGCGGCGGGCGGCCTCAAGATTGACCCGCGCCGGCTTGTCGTTGGGACTGATCCCGAGCGCCGTCTCGTAGGATTCGATCGCCTCACGAAAGCGGCCCTGTCGTGCCTGCGCCACACCGCGGTTCGACCAGGCACGAACATCCTTCGGCTGCTGGCGGATGGCCTGATTGAAATCGAACTCTGCCTTCCGGGGCTCATTCGTGGCGAGGTACGCCAGTCCACGATTGAGATAGGCCAGCATGCAGGTGCGGTCGCGCCGGATCGCTGACGCATAGGCATTGATGGCCTCCAGGGGCCGGTCGAGTTCAATGAGCGTCAGGCCTCGCCAGAGCTCCGGTCGCGGATCGTCATAGGACATGCCCGCCGCCTCTTCGAAGTCTTCCAGAGCGATGCCGTAGAGGCCCAGATGAAACCAGGCGATGCCGCGACGAAGATAGAGTTCTGGTTGCTGGGGATCGACCTCGATCCCCTTCGAGCATGCCTCCACCGAGCCCCGAAAATCCCCGAGCCGCCTCAGTACCACTCCCAGTGCCAGATGGCCCATGGTCAGCATGGGATCGAGCTTCACCACTTCGCGAAGCGCGTCCCGCGACTCTTCGAGCTTTCCCTGCCGTTCGAGCTTTTCCGCCTCGACGAGTTTCTGTTCGGCTTCTGTCGGCTCGGCGCCGGGGGCATCACCGCCAAACATCTGGTCGCGTTGCTGGTCGTCTACGCCGCCACCACGCGGGCCAGCCTGACGATCGCGGAAGCGCGACCGGTCCTCGCGGTCTGGCAACCGCCCCCGTGGGCCTGCGGGCTCGTCCGGTTCCGCGGTGTCAGGAAACGGCAGCGGCAGTTTGGCACGGGGAGTGTCGGGCTGAACCTTGGCCGCCGGACGCTGCGGTTCTGGCCTCGATTCCGACTCCGGTTGCGGCTCCCGCCTCGGCGGCGGGGACTCCGGCACCACCGCCGGCGCGGCTGCCTTCCCGGTGCCGAACGGGTTGAGTTCATCGGCAAAAGGATCGTCAGGCTGCATGAGTGCGGCCACCGCCTCCGGGCAGAAGGTGGCAACCATCGCCGCGACCAGAGCGATGCCCAGCAGCCGACGGACCTGAGGCGTGGAGTGCATGACGTTCATCGTATCGATCCGTCAATCAACTCTCGCAGGAACTGTGGGGACGACTGCCTGTCGAACAGAATGAATCGACCATCGGCAGTCCTTCCGGCGAGAACCTGCAGGAGAGACTGCTTGAACCCTACGCCTGCTGCGACCCGATCAACCCTCCCAGCCGTTCCTGGATTCCCTCACGAATACGGCCGGAAAATAGGGCCGCCATGCCGGGCACCTGCAGGCCGACGACGAGTTCTTCAATAAGGATGTCGACCGTGCCGTCGAATTTCATGCCGCTGACGGTGAGCAACACCCGCAGGCGGTCGTCCCCCTCCCATGAAGCCTCGATGTCACCCACGGTGGCCGCATATTGTTCACGGGCCGTCACGAGCGCCGTGTCCAGTCGACGGCGGACCTCGTCACGCTCAAGCGAGTGGGGCACCCGAACTTCGATCGATTTCATACCCGTTCTCCTGCATGCATGGTTTTGGGATGGGGGGGTCAGAGCGATGGCGTCGTGAGGCTGTCCGGGACACCGGTTGATCCCACACTGCGTGCGTCCAACTGAACGGCACGGCGGACCAGCCCGGCCTGCACCGCGCCCGCCCTGCCATTGAAGCATACAGCCGACCGCAACGCGACAACATCAGGACTGAGGGCCCAGGCCGCAGGGATTTCTGTCAACGCAATTCGTCCGGCGAGGGCGACCTGGAGGCCGGCGTCACGGGCGGCTGTCACCCAGGCCGCCGGCATCCCTCGCGGGCAGCACGAAAACAGGCCGCCAGCAGATTTGTCGAAGGTATCAATGAGCAGCGTGGAACAGCCGAGCCCGAACGCCGCCGCGATCACCTCCGGTGGGGAAGGCGCCCCGGCCCGCTGCCAGTCGGCGTAGGCCACCGCCACCCGCTCGCTGTCGAACGGCAGTGACTCAAACGTGGCACGCAGTCGGCGTTGCCAGTCGGTGCCAGCCGTGCCCGCCAGGCCGATCTTCACGGCGGCGGGTGGCACCGCGTCGGCCCCCAGCAGCAACCGCACGCGTTGGAGGTGGCCGCAGATCGCCTTTGCCGCAGGTTCTAAGCCCGTGCCCTGTGAGACGCCATGCCGGGGCTCTGGTGCACCTCCGAGTTCGCCGCAGGCCATCGTCCATGATCGCTGGGTGCCCACGATGCTGGCCACGGCCGCGATCGTCTCCGGATCCGCGGGGCCGAGCGAGCCGTGCAGCGGCTCCTTGACGTCGATGATCGCGGCACCGCCGGCAATCGCCTCGGCCGCCTCAGCGGCGTCTCGCACACTCACGAGCAGCCCGCGCCAGTTCACGCCCCAACTCCCGCCGCCGACTGCCCGGTGGAGAGCGACCGCTTGGCCTCGATGAGCCGCCGGCTCAGGGAGCGGGCGAGGTCTGCTGACAGCGGCTCGCACCAGCGGCCGTCAAAGATCACGTAGCCGTCGTCCCACGTTCCCCAGGGCGTGAAGGTCGGGCATGACGAAATATCCGCGGCACGTTCGGCCAGCCGCATCACCAGCGTGTTCACCCGGAAGGCCGCATGGTCGCCGCAGGTCGGTTCGCCGCTGCGGGCGATCGGATTGGAGCCCTGGAAAAAGCACTCGACCGCTTCCAGCGGCACCTGCTGAACGGACGTTGGCGACAGCCGGATCTGCAGGAAGTCGCCCTTCCGTTCCAGCCTCGGCCGCGCCGCGACCCAGGCCAGCATGCCGACGCTGCCCCCCGCGATGCCACAGAACGCCGCCACGAGCAGCCAATACAGCGGCCCCGTTGCTCCCATGCTCCCTGCCGCGATGAGCCCACCGGCCACCACGGCCACCATCAGGGCTAGCCATGCCACGGGCCGAATGTTGCCTCGCAGCCAGATCTCGGCGTGCTGGCTCCCTGCGTTTGTCATGGTGCTTTCACGATCGCAGCCGGTTTCATACGATTCGCGCGGCGGATTCACGCTGGAGCCCTCTCTGATGCACGAGCCGATACCCTCCCTGCCCGCCGGCCCGGTATTCTCCGCCCCGTCGGCGGCATCTTCCCGGACCATTGCGGGCATCGCCATCCTGCTGGCAGCCTATGCCGCCGCGGCCACGTTTGGCTGGCCCCAACATGGTCGTGATTTGCTGGTGCGGGCACAAGCCGCCCACGACGCGGTGGCCCACGAAGAAGCCCACGGTCATGGCGCCGCGGCCCACAGTGACGTCAGCACCTCGCCGCCGCCGCTCACGGTGCTGCCATTCGCAGTGCTCCTGGCGGCCATCGCAATCCTGCCGCTCACGTCGCACCTCTCCCACTGGTGGGAACACAACTCCAGCAAACTGCTGGTGGCCGGCGGGCTCGCGCTCGTCACACTGGCCTACTACGCATTCATGCATCGGCATCCGGTCGACCTCCACTTCCCCACGCACGGTCTCGTCCAGCCTGCCGCGGCCGGGCCCTCATGGGGCGTGGCAGGCACCATCCTCACCAACGCCATGCTGGCGGAATATGTGCCGTTCATCGTGCTTTTGTTTGCGCTCTACTGCATCACGGGCGGCGTGCGGATCGAGGGCGACCTTCAGGCGACGCCCACCGTCAACACCACGTTTCTCGGAGTGGGGGCCCTCGCCGCCAGCTTCATCGGGACGACCGGCGCCGCCATGCTGCTGGTGCGGCCACTCCTGGAGACCAACCGGGAGCGGCGGATCGTCGCCCACACGCTCGTGTTCTTCATCTTCATCGTCTGCAACTGTGGTGGCTGCCTGCTACCGATCGGTGATCCGCCGCTGTTCCTCGGCTACCTGGAGGGCGTCGATTTCCTCTGGACCCTGTCGCTCTGGAAGCCATGGCTCGTCACGAATGGGCTCTTGCTGGCGATCTACTGGCTCTGGGACACATTCTACGCCCATCCCCACGAGCGGGCCGGGGACATCCGTCGCGACATCCGCCTGGCCGGTCCACTGAAGATCAGCGGCCTGTGGCCAAACGCCCTGCTGATGGCCGGCGTGATTGCGGCGGTGGCGTTGCTCGACCCGGCCAAGGCCGTGCCCGGCACGAACTGGCACCCGTGGATCTTTCTCCGCGAGGTGGTGCTGCTGACGCTCGTGGCCCTGTCGCTTGTCCTCGGTTCGCGGGAAGTCCGTGATCGCAACGGCTTCACCTACGGCGCGATCCTGGAAGTGGCCGCGCTCTTTCTCGGTATTTTCATCTGCATGCAGCCGGCCCTGGCTCTGCTGCACGAACATGGCGCGAGTCTCGGAATCAATTCGCCGCGGGCGTTTTTCTGGGCGACCGGGGCCCTCTCCAGCGTTCTCGACAACGCACCAACCTACCTCGTCTTCTTCAAGGCGGCCCAGTCACTGCCGTCAAACGGCGTTACGATGGCCGACGTCGAAGTGGGTCGGCTGGCGGCCGTCAGTCTGGGCGCCGTCTTTCTGGGGGCGATGACCTACATCGGCAACGGCCCCAACTTCATGGTGAAGGCGATCGCCGAGCAGTCTGGTGTGAAGATGCCGAGCTTTTTCGGCTATTGTGTATACAGCTTCGGTGTCCTCCTGCCGGTCTTCATTCTCGTGTCCCTGCTTTTCCTCTGAAATCGCTTCCCCTGCACTCACTCTCTGAACCCACTGCAGCCCGTAATCCCCGGCATTCAACCGCGTGACTCAAGCCCATTCTTCCGCAGACGGCTACGATCTGATCACGACCGAGTCGCAACTCGGTGCACTCGTTGACCGTCTCGCCGCCCATTCGTATGTCGCCTTTGACACGGAATTCGTGTCGGAACACACCTACCGCAGCCAACTCTGCCTGATTCAGGTGGCGGCGCCAGACACGCTGGCGGTGATCGACACGCTCAAGGTTCGTGAACTGGAGCCATTCTGGCGGCTCCTCACGGAGCCCGGCCGCACCACCGTCGTGCATGCCGGCCGCGAGGAGATGGGATTCATCCTGCAGGCGATCAAGGCCCGGCCATCGTCGCTCTTCGACGTGCAGGTGGCCTCAGGCCTTGTCGATCACGACTACCCCGCCGGCTATGCCTCGATCGTGCGGCGGTTTCTGAACCTGCCGACCAATAAGGGGGAAACCCGCACCGACTGGCGTCAGCGGCCGCTCACGCCGGCGCAGTTGGAATACGCCCTCGATGACGTCCGACACCTGGAAAAGCTCTGGCGGAAGCTGGAGGGCAAACTGGCGGCGTCGGGCCGAACTGCCTGGATGCAGGACGAGATGCAGGCCTGGCAGGACGAGGTGGAGGAGTCGTTCATCCGCAAGCGCTGGCGGCGCGTATCGGGCCTTTCCGGCCTGTCGCGGCGAGAACTGGCGATCGCCCGAGAACTCTGGCACTGGCGGGACAGCGTGGCCGATTCCCGCGACATGCCGCCGAAGCGGGTGCTCCGCGACGACCTCCTCGTGGAACTCTGCAAGCGGAAGAGTGCCGACGAGCGGCAGATCTCGGCCATCCGCGGCATGCAGCGTTCAGACCTGCGGCACATCCTCCGCGGACTCTCCGAGGCGATCCAGCGCGGCCTCGAGCTGCCCGATGAGGAATGCCCAGGGGGCGAGAAGCACCGGGCGCCGCCTCCGCAGCTCGCCGTGCTGGGCCAGTTCCTGGCGACGGCGGTGGCGGGCGTCTGCCGGCAGATGCACCTGGCACCAGCGCTTGTAGGCACATCCTCCGACATGCGCGACCTGCTCGCCTACAAGCTCGGCTATTTCGATAGCGAAGACGACCGCCCGCCGCTGCTGGCGGCGGGCTGGCGGGCCGATGTGGTGGGATCGCTGGTGGATGACCTGCTCTCGGGAAAGGCTTCTCTGCGAATCGGCGACGTTCGCTCCCACGACCCGCTAGTCATCGACCGGCGGGAGTGAGGCCGCCTTGGCCCGCGATCGCGTGCGCGATCACGCCTGAGCCCGCGACGCCCCGTTGCTCGACTTCACCGCCTCCGCCTGGCCGAGATTCGTGCCGGCTGTTGCGGTAAGCCGCGAAATATCGAGCGCGTCGATCGTCTCGATCGCCTGTCCGGCGATTCCCTGCAGATCGCCGTACATGCCAGCCGTGGAGGCCAGCACAGACTGAATCTGCATCTCTCGCTTGGACCAGAGCTTGGTCATCGTGGTCCGCTCCTTGACGAGATCGGCGTGCATCTCTTCGAACTTCTCGATGATGGCAGTGACCCGCTGCCGAAACCGGTGGCCGGTCAGATATTGATAGACAAGCTCCATCTTCGTCTGCTGCCCTTCGCCAGCCTGGCGGGCCAGTGACAATTCGAGGAGCGTATGCCTGAGTGCGATGGCCAGCGGAACAAACGTCCGCGTGCCCGTCACCCAGATGCCATCAACGTGACCGAATGTCTCGATCCCCTTGGGCAATGTGTGTGTGACGATGACGGCAAGATCGGCCTTTGCGGCCCGCTGATCATCCCGCAATTTGGGCAGCCATGTGTCGGTCCAGTTCTTCGTCCGCTTCGACTCCCAGAGGATCTTGCCGCAGGGCTGTCCGTCGCCGCGGGCCACGGCATGCAGACAATCCCCGCCAAACTCCCCCTTCGGCACCGGCGTGAAGAGATCGCTCGGAAACGACTGCTTGAGCACCGCCTCGATCTCGAGTTCCTGCACCTCCCCCTGCAACTGCTGCGAGCCCTGCTCCGCCCGCCGCTTCAAGTCCTCGATCTGTCGCTGCATGGCGGTGATCGTCTGCTCTTTCTCGGCCATCTTCAGCCTGAGGTCGGTCTCGGCCTCTTTTTTCGCATGCTCGCGGGCAGTGGCCAATGACTCCTGAACCCGCTTCTCGATCGAGAGCTCGAGTTCACGTTTGGCGTCGTCGAGCTCACGCTGCTTGCGGATCGCCTCGGTCTGCGCCTTCTGCGCCTCGGCCAACTTGCGGTCGCGTTCCGCCAGCACGGCATTCAGATCAGCGAGATCCTTGGCACGCTGCTCCAATTCCCCCGACAATTCGAGCCTGGCCTTTTTCGACTCAGCGGCGGCGATGGCAGCCCGTTCTGTCCGGAGCTTCGCTTCGTACTGTTCGCGAGTCGCCTCCACCAGCGGCGCTGCCAGCGACTCCGTCAGCCGAACCTCATTCTTGCAATGCGGACACGTGATCTTCGGATCGGCTGGAGATGTCATGTTTCGGTAACGGCGGCGGCCCGACCGGGCGTCTTCTTCCGTGACGACTTCACGAGCGGGTCATTGTGTCCATCCGTTCAGATATGTCTAGAGGCGACAACATCCGGACCAAACCGCGGCCAGCACGATCAATTCGTGCCCTGGCTCTCCTGCCAGGAACGGGTCAGCCTGGTCAGGGCGGTGTGGAGACGGCTCTTCACGGTTCCCACGGGAATGCCCATCGACGCGGCCACTTCGTGATACTTCATGCCTTGCTGATAGACGAGCATCAGAGGTGTCCGCATCCGCTCCGGAAGCTCCTGGACCGCCGACGCGATCCACTCCCGTGACTCCGCCTGCTCGGCACGATCATCGGCCGTTGCCTCATCACCGGCTATCACATCGACGATGGTTGCACCATCGGTGGCCCCGCCGAGGCCTGTGTCGAGTTCCACCATGCGATGGCGGCGGGCAATGCGGCAGGCGTCGATGGCCTGGTGGGTAGCGATCGCGTAGAGCCACGGACGAAACCGCCGTCCGTCGGTAAAGGAGTGCCGCTTGAGATGCACCCGCAGAAACGTGGCCTGGCAGACGTCCTCGGCCATCTCGGCATTGCCCAGATAGCGGCGGAGATATCCCAGAATCTTCTGCTCATACCGGTGCATGAGGGACTCGAACGCCACCTCATCATCAGCGGTACGGACCCGGCAGATCAGGTCCTCATCGGTCGGCACAGCGGATACCATGGCTCGTCCCTCCTCGACCACCCGTTCCGGCCACCAGAAGTCCATCGCTACCAGAGCACAAGCCGGCGGGTGATGGCCTCTCATAATGCACACGCCGTGCCAAACCCGCGCCAATGCTCATAACCCTCAAAAACCGACGCTTTTGGAGGGGATCGCCGCGAAACCGCCGCTGGGATGCCGCATTTTGCAATGTCATGCCGGCAAAATGCGGCGGTGAGGCGGTCACGACACCGCCATCCTCGCCGGTTTCATGACCGTGAAGCCCCCTCGCTGGTACAGTGGTTGAGAGCCGACGGAGTTTCGCCACGTAATGGCACAGCGCACCAGACACCCCGCCGATCGCACCATGCCTACGGCGCTCGTGCTGATCGCCATCTCTTGCGGCATATTCGGGTCGATTGCCCGAGCAGACGACGCTGAGGCCGTCTTCGAAACCTCGATCCGCCCGGTGCTCGTCACCAGCTGCTTCCGCTGCCATGGCGGCGAGCGTGTCTGCGGAGGACTTCGCGTCGATTCTCGTGCCGCGTTACTGCAGGGGGGCGATTCGGGGCCAGCCATCGTGCCCGGCAATCCGAACGGGAGCCTGCTCGTGCAGGCAATCAGCCGCCATCCCGACGTGTCGGCGATGCCTCCCGAAACCGAAAAAGCACTCCGCCCCGATCAGGTGACCGACTTCGCCTCATGGATCGGGGCCGATGCGGTCTGGCCGGCGCAGGGGCCGGCCTTCGAGGTTGCAGGGCACTGGGCCTTCGCGCCGGTCGGGGCGGTGACACCGCCGCCGGTCAACGACGCAGGATGGTGCCGGACGACGATCGATCGGTTTATCCGCGGTCGACAGGAAGCGGCAGGCGTCGATCCGCTGCCGACCGCCGACCGTCACACGCTCATCCGGCGGGCAACATTCGATCTGACCGGACTCCCTCCCACTCAGGAGGAGGTGGAGGCGTTCCTCAGCGATCCCTCGCCCGATGCATTTGCGTCGGTCGTGGATCGCCTTCTTGAGTCTCCCGCCTACGGCGAGCGGTGGGGGCGGCACTGGCTCGACGTCGTCCGCTATGCCGACACTGCCGGAGAGACCGCTGACTATCCGGTGCCGGTGGCCTGGCGCTACCGCAACTACTGCATCGACGCCTTCAACCGCGACCTGCCCTATGACCAGTTCTTGCGTGAGCAGCTCGCCGGCGACATCCTCGCCGGCGAGTCCCCGGAAACGAATCGTGCCGAGCAGATCATCGCCACGGGCTATCTGGCAATCTCACGCCGTTTCGGTTTCGACTCGGAGAACTACCATCACCTCACGATTCAGGACACGATCGACACGGTGGGGCAGTCGGTCATGGGCCTGAGCCTCGGCTGTGCCCGCTGCCACGACCACAAGTTTGATCCCATCAGCATGCGCGACTACTACGCGCTCTACGGAATTTTCGAGAGCAGCCGCTACCCCTTCCCGGGATCGGAACAGAAGCAGCGAGTTCGGTCGCTCGCCCCCCTGGTCAGTCCGCAGGCGAACGAACGTCGCTGGCGGGATTTCGAGACACATGTCGCCCGGCTCTCGCAGGAACTCGCGTCGCTCGATCGTTCCCCACCGACGGCGACACTTCGCTCCGTCACCGACATCGACGGCGACTTCGAACTGCAAGCCCCTGCCAATGGAGGAAGTTACGGTGTGCTCGTGGCTCCCTGGCGTTACGAGGGGCCAATCGCCGTCACGGCGGCCGCGCAGAGCCCGTTTCAGCATCTCTACCCAAGGGGGCGCTGCGGCGTGAGCATTGCCGCGGGAGCCGGCCCTTACCGCTTCAGCCAGTCGCTGCGGCCCGCACCGCAGGGGAACGATGCGCTGCGGTTCATCAACCTCGACATCCGCACGGCCTCCCCCACCGCCGACGCTGCTGGGCGACACCGGTTCACGATCGGCAACGCCCAGGAATCCGCCGTTGACGTCATCATTACTACCGAGACTCTGTCACTGCGGGCCGACGGTGAGGTTTACGAACTCGGTTCGATCGCCGCCGGGCAATGGATCAATCTCCAACTGGTGATCGACAGGATTGGGCAAAGCGTCTCTGGCCGCTATGGCAGCCCTGGCTCGATCAGGGAGTTTGGTCCGTTCCGTCTGGGCTCTACGTGGAGTGGTGAGATCGATCGCGTGGAACTCGCTGCGGCTATCGACGCTGTTGTCGACCCTAGGGCCACGGCATACGCCGCCACGCCGATCGACTACGACAACATCGCCGTGCAGTCGTTTCCGATCGCGACCGTGAGCACCGAACTCCTCGCGACGGCGGCATCGAACATTGCGCTGGGCCCCGCACAGGGCCCTAAGGCGATCCGCGACCGACTGCGGGAACTCTCCGGCATCGACGGCGACCTCGAACTGCAATCTGCCGGCGCCGCACCGGCAAGCCCCTGGAACGCCGGGCCTGCCAGCGTGGTACGACTGGAAGCGAATGCCCAAAGCCCATTCACCAACCACTACCCGGCCGGACGCCTCGGGCTTTCTCTGCCCAACCGGGCCGAGTACGACGGCTTTGGGCTCACGTTCCCGCCAATCTCCCCCAATGCCGACGGCCGCCTCCATGTTGCCTTCGACTTCCGGCAGGGAAACCGTGATCGCGGTGGAGACGGCTCCTGGCGGTATTACCTCGGCCACGGCGGAGGCACCTCGGCTGCCGTGGAACTCTTCTTCAACGGAAATCATTTCTTTGCCCGGGACGGGCAGACGACGGAGCCGGTGGCGTCGCTCGATCCCGACCGGTGGTACCAGGTGCAACTCGTCATCGAGGTTGGGAAGCGCACCTACGAAGGCCTCCTCCTGACCGAACGCTCGTCCACACCATTCTCCGGCACGCTGTCGAGCACGTGGGACGGCACCTTCGACTACACCTTCATCGACAGCTACGGTCATCTGGGCGGCGTTCGCCCCGCGCTCGATGTCGACAACGTCATCGTCTCCGCCGAGCCACTCCGCGCACTCGACAGCACCGCCATCCTGGGTCCCTCCGCCGAACGGCAGGCGGAGATCGCGGCCCTGCGAAACACGCTCTCCGCACTGGAAGCACGAGCCGACGCGGTCGCGGAGGAACTGCGGCGGCTCCTCACGGACGGTCCGGTGGAGATGGCCTATGGCATGGCGGAGGGAACGCCACACGACGCGCGGATCCACGTGCGTGGTGAGCCGGCCGAGCCGGGTGCAGAGGTGCCGCGGGGGTTCATCGAGGCGATGGGCAATGCCGACCTCGCGATCAAGCCTGCCGCAAGCGGCCGGCTCGAACTTGCCCAGTGGCTGACCCGTCCCGATCATCCGCTCACGGCACGAGTGATGGTGAATCGGATCTGGCAGCACCACTTCGGCCGCGGACTGGTTGCGACCCCAAACGACTTCGGCGTCCGCGGACGGCCGCCAACCCATCCAGAGCTCCTCGATTGGCTCGCCACCGAGTTCGTCCGTGGCGGTTGGTCGGTGAAATCACTGCACCGCCAGATCCTCGGCAGCGCCACCTGGCAGCAGGCGACCGCCGTCCCGAACGACGATCCGTCGTCGCCAGACACCCGCAGCCTCTACGTGGGATTCCAGCGGCGGCGGCTGGCGGCGGAAGAGATTCGCGACGCGGTGCTGGCGGTAAGCGGCGGTCTCGACCGATCGCGTGGGGAGGGGCACCCCTTCCCACCGCCGTTCGAGTGGGGCTTCACGCAGCACGGGCCGTTTA
>CANFQO010000023.1 GCA_947449135.1 Planctomycetaceae bacterium
TGGTGTGCGGCCTGAATGCTGGAAAGGAGTTGCGACCGCCCAGCTTGGCACACGCGGCCGCCGGCACACAATGCCGCAAGCTTTCGGAAAGGGGGGCGTGTTTGGGTTTCAGCCTTTTTCTCAAGGCCGGTTAGAATTTCGCCGGTTTCACTCACAGGCAGAGCCGGAGCAACCCCTTGAAATACCCGATCATCCTCGCGTCGATGGCACTGGTTCTGATCGCTGTCGGCGTCTCGGCGACTGCGGTTGCTCAGACAGCCCAACTGTCGCCCGCGCCGGCAGCGGCCCCGCCAGCCCCCGGCGACGTCGACCTGGCCAAGAGCCGGGTCTATATCTTCGTCGGCAAGACAGGGCTCGGCCACAACCATGCCGTATCGGGACTCCTTCAGGCGGGGCGGATTGTGCTCGGAGCAGCTGATCAGGCAGGGATGCTCGTCTTCGATATGCGTTCCTTCACGGCCGACACGACCGAGGCCCGTAAGGCGCTGGGCCTGTCCGGTGAGACCGATGCCTCCACGCAGCAGCAGGTGCAGGCCAACATGACCGGTCCTGACGTGCTCGACGTCGCCAGGCATCCCACCGCCACCTTCCAGATCCGCTCCGCCCTCTCTGCGAAGCAGCAGGTCTCCGGTCGTCCGCCCATCTATGAGCTGCTGGGTACTTTCACGCTGCATGGCGTGGCGAGGGAGGTGATGATCCCCGTGGAGGTCGAGCAACCGGGCGAGTGGCTGCGGCTCCGCGGCATGTTCGTCATCAAGCAGACTGACTTCGGCATGAAGCCCTACAAGAAGCTCGGCGGGGTCGTCGGTGTGGCGGATGAGCTTCGCATCACGGGCAATCTTTTCGTACGGCCCACCCCACCGGGAAGCAGCAGCGCCACGAGGGCTGCTGCCGGAGCACCGGCCCGATGATCGAGACCACCTCGGTGGCACAGCGGGCCATCCGCAGCCACTACGATCTCGCGACGCCCTTCTATCGGCTCCTCTGGGGACCACATATCCACCACGGCCTGTGGTCGGAAGAAGATGCTGCGCGACGGGTGCCGCAGGTGTCGCCACGGGCTGCGCAGGAGCAGCTCACGGACACGCTCGCCGAACTTGCCGAGATCAACCGTGGCCAGCGGGTGCTCGACATCGGCTGCGGCATGGGCGGTTCGTCGATTCGGCTGGCGCGTCACTACGGCTGCCACGTGACGGGCGTCACGCTGAGTGGCGTGCAGCGTCGGTGGGCCGCGGCCTCCGCGATGCTGCAGGGAGTGGGTAGGGCAGTGGAGTTTCAGCGTGCCGACGCCGAAGCTGTCAGGTTTGACGACGCGGCATTCGATGTGGTCTGGAGCATCGAGTGCACGGAGCATCTCTTCGACAAGGCTGCCTTTTTCCAGCAGGTGGGCCGCTGGGTGAAGCCGGGCGGCCGCGTCGCCATCTGCGCGTGGCTGGCAGCCTGCGATGCCGAACTGCCTGTGAAGAGGCAGCAGGTGGAGGCGGTGTGCGACGCATTTCTCTGCCCGTCGCTCGGCAGCTTCGACGACTATCGCACGTGGATGACCGATGCCGGACTCATCGTCGAGATCGAGCACGACTGGACGAGTCGAGTGAGTCGCACCTGGGAACTCTGCGATCAGCGAGTCAGGCGGTTGGGGCTGCCGTGGCTGGCGGGATTCATCGATCCAGCGCAGCGCGAGTTTCTCCGACACTTCGGCACGCTGCTCAGGGCGTATCGCTCGGGAGCGATGCAGTATGGTTGCCTTGTGGCCCGGCGACCGCGGGCCTGATCAGATTTTCCTCTCTCCACAGGACTGACGCACGGATGCGACGCAGCTTGGGAATCCTCTTCGGAGTGGCAACGCACCTCCTGTTTGCGTTCACCGTCTGGCACCTTGTCTGGTTTCTGAAAGGCCCCACGACCGCGGCCGACGTGACCGGTGGTGGCGCGTTGGTCAGTCGCGGCGGAACGCCATCGGTCGTTGCTGCCCTCATCATCGACACCCTGCTCGCCGGCGTCTTTGCCGTGCCCCACAGCGTGCTCCTGTTGCCAGCCGTTCGGTCGCGGCTGGTGAAGGCCGGCATCGCGGGGCCGCTCTACGGATGCTTTTTCTGTGTCGCGACCTGCCTAACGCTCCTCGTGACGATCTTCTGCTGGCAGCCGCTGATGACAGTCGTGTGGCGGTGGCCGACGCCGCTCGACACCTTCATCGGGTGGGCGTTCGTCGCCTCGTGGGGAGCGCTCCTCTACAGCCTCCACCTCACGGGCCTGGGCTGGCAGACGGGGTTCACGCCGTGGTGGCGCTGGGTTCGCGGCCAGCGGTCGCCAGCCCGGCCATTCGTGGCCCAAGGTGTCTACCGGTTTCTGCGACACCCGGTCTATCTCAGCTTCCTGGGGCTTGTATGGTTTGTGCCGGTTGTGACAATGGATCGAGCGGTTTTGATCGCTGTTTGGACCGTCTACATCTACGTCGGCAGCGTGTTCAAGGACCGCAGACTGCTTTTTTACCTCGGTGATGAGTATCGTAAATACCAGGCCGAGGTGCCTGGCTACCCGGGCATGCCGATCGGGCCGCTGTCGCGGATCCCGCTGGCTGGCGAGGTACCGCTGGCAACTGCCCTGACGACATCCTGACGCCACCCTGATTCCGACCCGATTCCCTTTCCGGACCGAGCCGTTGCCCAACATGGATGTGTCTGACGGCACCACCCCCGAGGCCCCGGAAAGGCCGCGCTGGACCCGCTGGTTCGTCTTGAGCGTCTGCACGCTCGCCCTGATGGCAGCCGCTGCGCCGTTGATCGCGTTCTCAGCGTTCAATGTGCTCTCTGTGGAGGCGACGACGCCGATCGATTGGGTTCCGCTGCGATTCGCGCCGCGGCAGGCCTACCAGGAATTTGTCAAAGAATTCGAGAGCGGTGACGTGGTGGTGGTCTCGTGGCCGGGTTGTGAACTCGGGTCGCCAGGGCTCGCCCGGTTGGTTGAGGCCGCCACCGGAGACAAGTCGCCCCGTGATCGGCAGGGCCGTCCTTGGTTTGAGGGGATCGCCACGGGCTCGACCGTGCTCGACCGTCTGATCGAACCGCCTCTATCGCTCGATCGCGAGACGGCCGTCGAGCGGCTCACGGGTGTGCTCGTCGGGCCGGACGGCAAGACGACACTGGCGGTGATCGGGTTCACTCCGGAGGGGTTGGCGGATCGCAAGCATGCGGTGGCCTGGATCAGGAATACCATCCGACAGACGGCCATGATCGACGACGATGCCGTGCACATGGCCGGCCCTGTGATCGACAACGTGTCGGTCGATGTCGCCAGCAACGATTCGCTCGATACCTACGCGGCCCCGGCGGCGTTGCTCATCCTGCTGCTCACGTGGTGGTCGCTCAAGTCGTTTGGCTATGCCTGCTTGGTGTTCCTCGTGTCGCTGTGGTGCGTGGGACTGGCGTTCGCCACGATGTATATCTGGGGCGACCGGATGAATCCCGTGCTGATCGTGATGCCGGTGCTGGTGCTCGCGCTCGGCGTGTCGGGCGGCATCCACCTCGTCAACTACCTCGTCGAATCGCTCGCCGCGGGAGGCAGACGCGGCGCCGCGTCGAGGGCCATTCGCCTCGGCTGGCTGCCCTGCCTGTTGTCGGCCGGCACCACTGCGATCGGTCTGGCGTCGCTGGTCGTGAGCGAACTGGAGCCAATCCGTGCGTTTGGATTCCACGCCTCGATCGCCGTGATGGCCACGCTGATATCGCTGTTTCTCGTCGTGCCCGGTGTCTTCGAGCGGTGGCCGATCCGAGACCGCCGTCTGCAGTCCCACCAAGAAGCGGCAGCGGGCTCGGGCCATGGAGGTGGATTCACCCAGGGATTTGCCGCATTCTGTATCCGCTTTTCGCCTGCGATCGTGCTGGTCTTCTTCGCGGCAATGGTCGGCACGGCAGCGGGCGTGCCCGGCATTCGCACCTCGGTCCGCATCGACACACTCTTTCCGCCGGAGAGTCGCGTGATCAGCGACTATCGCTGGATCGAGGAGCACATCGGACCGCTGGTGCCGATCGAGGTGATGCTGGAGTTTGCCAAGGATTCGCCGTTGCCACCGGCGGAGCGGTTGGCGCTCCTCGAACGCGTGGCCGACCGGCTTGGGGAAGCGGTGGACGCAAGCACGGTTATGTCCGCCGCCCTGTTCATGCCCGACACCCCTCAGGGCTCGGGACCGCTCGCGTCGGCACGGCGACGGGTGGTGGCCAAGAAGTTGGAACGTAGCCTCGTCGCTATCGACGACATGAAATACATCCGCAATCGCGAGGGCGGACAACTCTGGCGAGCGACTGCTCGGATCTCGGCGCTCCGCGACGTGGATTACGGCGAGTTGCTCAATCAGGTGCGAGCAGACATCGCTCCGATCATTGCCGAGGCAGGAGGCGAGGCCCGCGGCATCAGCGTTGCCTGCACCGGCATCATGCCGCTGGTGCACGCCATCCAGAACACGCTGCTCTCCGACCTGTTTACAAGCTTTCTGTCGGCCTGTGCGCTCATTTTAGTGGTGATGATGATCGTGGAACGTGGCGTGTTCGCGGGGCTCGTCGCGATGATCAGCAACGTCTTTCCGATGATCCTGATGTTTGGATTTCTCGGCTGGACACGGACGCCTCTCGACATCGGCAGCGTGATGACCGCGTCGATCGCGCTCGGCATGGCGATCGATGGCACGCTGCACTTCCTCACCTTTTTCCGCCGATCCATCGATTCCGGCCTTGAACCCCCCGCGGCGGTCCATGCGGCGTTTGAGCACTGCGCCGCCGCCATGACCGAAAGCACGGTGGTCTGTGCCCTCGGCATCCTCATCTTCTCGCTCAGTTCCTTCGCGCCGACGAGCCGCTTTTCATGGATGCTCGCGCTCTTGATGCTGGCGGCGCTGGCCGGCGATCTCGTGCTGCTGCCAGCGATGCTGGTGGGACCTCTGGGCCGCTGCTTCAAGCGGCGACACGCGTCCTAGCCGAGCCCGTGGCGGATGGCCCAGACGGCAGCCTGCGTGCGATCGCCGACGGAGAGTTTGCGGAGCAGATTCTGCATGTGCTCCTTGACTGTCTCGATGGAGATTTCGAGTGGATCGGCAATCTCCTGATTGGAGAGCCCCAGTGCCACGAGCCTCAACACCTGTGTCTCCCGGGGCGTCAACGGCACCTCGATGTCGTCGGGCACCGTTTTGTTTGCCATTGAAGTGGCCATCCGACGGAACTCCCCGGATCGCGAGGGGGGCGTGCCCTGTGCGGCATTGGTGACCGAGTCGATCAGTTCCTGTCGAGACACTGTTTTCAGGATGTAGTCATGGGCGCCGGCCGAGATCGCACGGGCGATGTAGGTGGAACTGTCAAACGCAGAGAACATTACGGTGTGGCTCGTCGGGGCAGCCTCGCGGATCTTCCTGATCGCGTCGATTCCATCGCCGGAGTCGAGTCGGACATCGAGCAGCACGACGTCGGGCTGGAGTTTGCGGGCAAGCTTCACGGCCTCGTCGGCATCCGGTGTCTCCCCGACGATCCGCACGCCGGAGTCTTTGAAGACGCTCGCCAGCCCCTGACGGACGACGGCGTGGTCTTCGACGACCAGCAAGGTGATTGGGGAGGACGTTGGCATGGGAAACGGTCTCGTGGAGGGGGCGCGGCCCAGGCTGCGGCTGAAACGAGGAGGCAATCCCCCCGGGGATTCTTTCCAAAGGAGTATAACAATGAGAGTCGTAGGAAAAAGATCGTGCCCTGGAGACGCCTGGCGGGTGTTCCGCCGCGTTTTGAAGCCAGGGTGTGACCAAAGCCGCAACGTCCATGACCAATCTGACTGTCCAGACGCCGTACGTGATCCGGGACGCGTCCGGCGTGATCGCGGTCTGGAAGCCCGCTGGGTTGGCGACGCAGGCGCCGCCGGGGATTCCGTCGACGGAGTCGTGGCTGCGGCGACACCTCTACGGTGAATCGCCCAGTGGCTATCTCGGCGTGCCGCACCGACTCGATCGCGGAGTGTCGGGGGTGCTGCTCTTCGCGGGCACGCCGCGGGCGGCGCGGCAGCTCTCGCGGCAGTTTGAGCGGCGGCAGGTCCAGAAGGCCTATCTGGCGATCGTGGACGGCAGCAAGGCGGCCCGCGAGACGATCGATGGACTCGTGCGGGCGCGGCGGGCTCACGACATTGGTCCCAGCGACGACCGGTCGCTTGGAGTCGTCACCTGGCGCGACATGGTGGAGAAAATTCCCGACGAGGCCCGCGCGAGAATCGTGCCGGCCGGCGTGGTGGGCGGCCGCGAGGCGGTGACGCTCGCGAGGCTCTGCAGTCACCTGCCCCCAGACAGGCTGCTCTTGGAACTCTCGCCCGTGACGGGACGGATGCATCAGCTGCGGCTGCAGGCGGCTGCCCGTGGCCTGCCGGTGGTGGGAGACGATCTCTATGGTATGGCCGATGCGGCGTGGACGGCTTCGGTGCTGAGGGGAACAGGCAGCAGCACGGAGGATGACGATCCGCGGATGCGGCCGATCGCGTTGCACGCCAGTCGGATCACGTATACCGACCCCGACACTGGCGACGAGGCGACCGTCGAGGCGGCGTTGCCGGACCATTGGCCGGAGTCGGCACGGTGAATCACGGCCCGTCGATCCAGCCGGCGTGCGTCAGCCACTGCTGAAGCCAGGGCGTCGTCCATGGACTCCAGGTGGGAAAGGCGACCGAGATCACCGACAGCCCAAGTAGGGACAGCGCGAGCACGCGGCCCATGCGACCTCCGGCCAACCTGTCGGCAGCAGGTACGGCGGCCATCACCCACAGTGGCGCCAGCCAGAACGCCCAGCGAAACCCACTCGATGTGCCGCCATAGTTGCGGTCGAGCTGAGGTCGCGACAGATAAAAAGCGATCACCACCAGCGACACAAGCCCGATCGCCCAGGCGATCCGCTGCTGGCCGGCCATGCCCAGATCGTCAGCCTGCCCGCCACGCAGCCCCTGTCCCTGTCGTCGTCGACCTGCTGAAGCAGCCAGCATTCCGATCCCGGGAATGGCGAGCAGCCAGGCGGGCGTGAGGGAGAAGATGCCGTGATGGCCGACGAGTGCGTGCCATGCATAGGTGGCCGCAGATGGCTCGCCGCGATCCACTCCCTGCGGCTTCTTCCAATAGCTCGTCAGCAGCTTGCCGTTCGAGAGGCGGAGTGAGTAGTCGTACCAGTTATCGGGGTTCCACGATTCGCCGTCGCGGAGCACGACGCCCGCCGGCAACGGTCGAGCTGCGGCGGCACGGTGGGCGTAGGGAGGAGAGATCGTGCCGTGGGCCAGCCAGTTGGTGGACAATGCCGCGGCGGCCACGATCAACACTGCCGGCACGGTGGCGGTGAGCGCGCGGCGCAGGTCGCAGGAGGCCAGAATCCCAACCACGGCGGCTAGCCAGGCGAGCGCCGGCAGTTCAAAGGCTGCCGCCAGCGCCGCGGTGGCCCCGGCCGCAGCGAAGCCGGCATGCGAGCGGAGCCCGTCGACGGCGATGCGATGCGCGAACCAGGCGCTGGCTGCCGTGCAGGCCGCCGCGGGGACATGGTTGGTGAGCACCACGGCGAACGTGTTGAGCAGCGTGCCTCCGGCCGCCAGCCCCGCCGCCCAGAGGCGGCCCCAATCGCTGGTTCCGATCCGGTCGATCAGCCGAAACGTGAACACCATGAAGAGTGCCAGCGGCACAAGTCCGTAGAGCACCATCAGGGAACGTCCCAGTTCGAAAGGATGGTCGCCCAGGGTCCAGCCGGTAAGCCTGTTCAGCAGCCAATAGGGGGCGGCGCAGAGCACGGAAAGCAGCGGTGGCTTGCTGGAATAGAGCCGCAGGCTGCCGGAGGCATCGGGATGAACGACGGCGTCGATCGTGTCCCAGCCCGGCTCCACGACAAGATCGTCAATCGCGAACGTGCCTCGCTCCACGAGCGACCGGATCGTCAGCCAGCGGCTGCGGTCGTTACCCGAGAGGAAAGGCCGAATGAGCCGCTTCTCCTGTTCGATCGTCGCCCTGATCGCCGCCACATCGGGCGCTTCGCCGGTTGCCTGGACCTTGGCGACCGCGTCGGCGACCAGTTTCTTTTCGAGGCCGATCCGATCGACGCTGGCGACCGCGCCGATGCGGCCAAGCAGCGAGGCCAGTGCCATCGTGGCGAGAAGTGCATACACGCCATGCCGCAGGCGGGACCGCGAGTCACACCGGCGGGGAACTGCGAGCGGACGGACCTTGCCCCAGACCCGCGCCGCCACGCGGGTGAGATCGAAGAGCCCGTGGAAGAACCGGGCGATCCCATATTTGGAATTCCCGAGGGTTCGCGGCCGGTGGTGGACCGGGAATTCGACGACGCGGAATCCCTCCGCTGCAGCCAGCACCGGCAGGAATCGATGCATACCCTCGGTCAGTTCCAGCCTGCGCATCACGTCGCGACGAAAGGCCTTGAGGCCGCAGTTGTGATCGTGGAGCCACAGGCCGGTGAACAGCCCGACGAGCCAGTTGAAAACCCGCGAGGGCATCGTCTTGTGCCAGGGATCGAGCCGGGGTGTCTTCCAGCCGTTGACGAAGTCGGCTCGGCCGGCCTGCGCAGCGGAGCCGCTGCCGGTCTCTGGATCATCCTTACTGAGCAGGCTGAGCATCCGCGGGATCTCGGCCGGGTCATCCTGCCCATCGCCGTCGAGCATCACGATCCGGTCTGCTTGGCAGCGGGCAAACCCGGCCGCGAGCGCCGCTGATTTTCCCTGCCCACGCTCAAAGCGGATGCCATGGACCCGTGGGTCGGTCGCTTCGATCGTCTCAATCTCCGCCCCCGATCCGTCGGTCGAACCGTCGTCAACAAGGAACAGTTCCCAGGGGAGGCCCGCGGTGTCGAGTGACGTGCGGATCTCGGCGACGAGCGGGGTGATGTTGCCCGCCTCATCTCGCACGGGAACGACAAGCGATACGACGGGCGTGGTCATGACAGTCGCAAAGAGGTGGCTGGAGGCAGGGAGACCGCAGCAGGATACTGCTGCGGGCCTTGGTCCGCCATGCGATCTCAGGCCCGCAGCAGGCCCGATCCTGACGACCGGGGCAGGTTTGCTTACACTCACTGCTGGAGCAGGTGGAGCCCGCTCGACGAGGTGCCCGGACTGCCCGGGAGCAGGTGCAGCGATTCCCGGGACGTTTCCAGAGGACAAGGTTTCTTCGATGACAAGGCTGATATCCTTCGGTGTCATTCTCGGGCTGGTGGCCATCTTCGGCCTGCTCTCGCTCCGCGTGATGTCGAGCTTCATGCTGCCGCTCCTGCTGGCGGCGATGCTGGTGGTGATCTTCGGCCCGCTGCACCGTTGGCTCCGCGAGCGGTTTCTCGTGCCGGACTGGGTGGCCGCTGGTCTGACCACGATGTTCGTGCTGCTGATCGTGCTCGTCCCGCTCTTTCTGCTGGTGTCACGCGCCGGCGGGGATGCCGTGGCGATGCTGCGCAGCCCTGAGGGAATCCGGCTCGACCCGAACGTGCTCGATGGTTTGGTCCATACGGTCAACGATGCCACCGGCCTGCACGTCACCAGCGAGGGCGTCAATGCGGAGCTGAGGAAAGTTGCCGAGGAATGGATCGGCCCGATCGCGGCCCGGGCGCCGGTGGTGATCGTCAAACTGCTGATCGGCCTGGTGGTGATGACGGTGAGCCTCTTCTATTTCCTCGCCGACGGTCGTCGGATGTTCGAGGCGGTCACCCGGCTCATCCCGCTCGACCGTCGCTATCAGTGGCAGCTGCTCGAGGAGTTCGAGGAGGTGAGCCGTGCGGTCGTCAGCTCCACCCTGCTGGCGGCGATCGTGCAGGCCGTGCTGGCCGGCTTCGGTTTTTATGTCGCCGGCTTGGGCGGCGTGTTCCTGCTGACGCTCCTGACCTTCTTCGGGGCGCTCGTGCCCTTCGTCGGTGCAGCCGCGGTCTGGGGCTCGGCCAGCCTCTACCTGCTGTTTTTCGTGAAGAACACCTGGGCCGCAGTCGCGCTGGCTTTGTGGGGAGCGTGCGTCGTCTCAACGGTCGACAACATCATCAAGCCGATCGTCCTGCACGGACAGTCGAAACTGCACCCGCTCCTGGCCCTGCTGAGTGTGCTCGGCGGCGTGGGGGCCCTGGGGCCGATCGGGATCTTCGTGGGCCCGATCGCCGTGGCCTTTCTGCAGGCCGCCCTGACCATGTTACAGGCCGAGATCGTCAGCCTCTCCGGGCCCGCTGGGGCCGAGGTTGCAGGGGGGCCGATTGCCCCGAAGACTGACGGAGTTGCACAAAGGGTCGTCGAGAGGGTGAAATCCTCCTGATCGGCGGCGTCGGCCTAGGCCGTTAGTCGGTATCGGCAAAGCCGCTCGTTGTTATCGGCAAAGCCTTGAGGGCCGGGTGTAGGCAGGCCTTGCAGAACGCACTCGGACCATTCTTTCGAACGTTTCCTGGAGACGACTTTCGTGCGCGCGAATCTGATCATGACGGCCTTCCTGATGATGGTTGTTCTCACGGTGGGGGCGCCCACTGTGTTTGGCATCGAGGCAGCCTTCGTGCCGGATGTCGATGGTGGGGGCGACTATCTTGTTCGGGTTGAACCCGATCTCGTCCGCAGCGGCACTCCCTACACGTTCACGAGCGATGTGCCGGCCGACGCACGGGACGTCCGCCGCGTGAAGATCTACGTGGCTGATTCCTGGCCGCCCGCGGTGGAGCGATCCGTGATCGAAGCTTCACGGCGGCCGAAGGCAGCGCCGGTCGCGGCCACCACGGCCTCTCGAATCGCTGACCTGGAGACGGGCACCGCGAAAACCGACAAGCCATGGGGGCTGCTCACCGGCAGCCTCATTGCGCTGTTTCTGTCGCTGGGGGCCAATGCCTATCTCGGCATGCTGTTGGCCCAGATGCGGGCCCGCTATCTCCGAGACATCCAGGCGGGCATCAGCGAGGTCTGAAATTCCTCCCGGATCGGCATGGCACGTGGGTCGGTGTTTCCACCCGGAGTCCCCCGGCTTCCGCCGGGGGCTTTTATTTCAGCGACATGCTGACGCAAACGGTCACGTCACTCCCGAATAGAAGCCCAGAGCGGAAGCGACGGGACACCGGGTCGTTGGGCGCTACCGGGTCTGCATGGCACGTTGGGCGGTGTTTCCACCCGGAGTCCCTCGGCTTCCGCCGAGGGCTTTTATTTCAGCGATACGCTGACGCAAACGGTCACGTCACCCACGAATAGAAGCCCGGAGCGGAAGCGACGGGACACCGGGTCGTTGGGCGACATCGGGTCTGCATGGCACGTTGGGGGGCTTCTTGTCAAACGAGGTGGGACGTTGGCAGGGTTTCAGTCGACCATCACCCCGACTTGCGTCGACCGGGTTTTTCGCCGTGCCTCAGCGCGGCGTAGCCGCCGGCCGGGCTGAAGAAGAAGTGCTCGGCAGGCCAGGCACCAGGGCCAACCTCCTGGAAGGTGGCCGGCGGCGTGACCGGACTCACATCGACTACCGGCTCGGGCTGCGGTACGGGCTTCGGCTCGGGCTTAGATTTGGCCACACGGGGTGGCGGCGGGAGTTTCACTGCGTCCGGTTCCGTCCGCCGCCAGACCCGGGAGGGATCGCTGAGCGAACGGACCGTGGCATTCGCCTCGGCGAAGATGGCGGCCACGTGGGCGTGGCAGGTGAAGACGAGCATCTGCCGCTCGCCGGGTTGATCCGACACGAACTCAACGAGCACCTTGGCCGCAGATCGGGCCCGATCGTCGTCGAAGTTCACCAGCGCGTCATCCATCACCAGCGGCAGTGGCACGCCATGCCGTTGCAGATCGCGGACGAGCGCCAGTCGCAGGGCCAAAAATACCTGCTCCCGGGTGCCCCGGCTGAGCCGTTCCGGCTTCCAGACGGCACCATCCCGATCGTGCACCTCGAGACAGGCTTCGTCGATCGTGGTGGTGATCGCCGTGTGCCGGCCGTCCGTGAGCCGGGCCAACCAGTGCGAGGCATCGCGGAGCACCGGCGGCTGATGGTCGCGGGCGACCGTCAGCCGTGTCTCCTCGAGCAAGAGGCCCGTGCGTTCCAAGAGCCGTCGGCGGTCGAGCTGCCCTGCGAGCTGGTGTTCGACATCGGCCAGTTCTGACTGCAGGGCCTCCGTGCTCCGATCCCGCGCGGTGGCATCGACCTTGGCGGCGATCCCAGCACGCCGATCGCTGGCCAGCCGCAGCGTCGCCCGTAGATGTTCCGTCGCCTCGCAGGCCTCGGCCAGACGCCGCTCGAGCGGCGTCATGCTGTTCGTCTTCTCGCTGACGTCCTGATCGACAGCAGACTGGAGCGTTTTGCCGACGGTCTTCCGGCTGCTCTTCGCCGGCGTCAGCGGGCGGAGGGCATCGGCCCGGCCGGGAAGCTCCGCGATCGTGTGGTGGTGATCGGCGTGCAGCCATTGATCGAGCTCGGACGGTCCGTTGATCCGGCGCCGGGCATCGAGCCACGCGTTCTCCGCCTCCTCCGCCTCCTGCTTCGTCCGTTCGAAGAGAGGACGGCGGTCGACCTTGGCGAGGAAATCGGCCTCGTTGTCGACGGCCCAGCGGGTGAGGAAGTCCTTGACGTGGTGTTCGGCCACAGCCAGCTGTTTTTTGCCACGACGGTGGGATGCACGCGCTCGCTCGAGCTTGCGGGTGAGCAGGCCACGACGCCGGTGCGCGAGCGACTCGGCCGCCAGCTTTTCCCGCAGTTGGCCGATGTGTTCCAGAGGCGTCGCCTCCGGAACGAGATCGCACTCCACCATCAGTTCGTCGATCCGCTTGGCGAACGTCGCCAGTTCCTCTCGCTTGTGCCTGGCTTCTTCCGAGAGCCGGCGGCGGTCGTCATCGAGCGTGAGGAGTGTGTGCCTGTGGAGGCCGATCTGCTTCACCTCAGTGGGCGAGAGCGTGTTGGGCAGGCCGCGATGCTCTAGAGCCTTCTGCCACCGCAGGCGGGCTGCCTTGCGCTGTGACAGTGCCCGCTTGAGCGCCTGCTGCGCCACGGCGACCTTGTCGGAGAGCACATGCATCGAACCTTCGCGGGCGGCCAGTTCCTCCAGCCGTTCCACCTCGGCCTGAGCGAGGGCAGCGCGGCGTTCGAGCGTGTTGACGGTGTCTACAGGAATCTTCTTGTCGAGCAGGCCGCACTGCGCCAGCAGTTCTTCCCGCTGTTTGTGAACCATGTCACTCTGGCTGCGAGCTGCCTCGAGGCGATTGGAGGCGGCGCGGTCGAGCGACCAGGTGGTCACTGACGCCAGTCCCGTGCCGGCCAGTCCAAGTGCGGCCAATGCGTAGGCCAGCGGGCCGGTGACCGTCTGCGGGAGGAGCAGACCCGAAAGCAGCATGCCCGCGCCGGTCACGAATACCGCGCCCAGCGCAATCAGCCAGCCGAGCGGGATCAGTTGGCCTTCCATGAGGTGCACGACCTCGTTGTCGATGCGGGCGATCGACCGGTCGAGGTCGGCCAGTTGGGCCGTGGCAGCCAGGCGGTTGCGAAACAGCGTGGCTCGGCCGCTCGCCTCTTCGATGGCCTCGGCGATGGTCATCCCCTTGGGGCCGACGCCTCCCTTGACCAGCCCGCGTGTGTCATCAAGCAGGCCCTTGGCCTCTGCCACACCCCGCTTGGCATCCTTCACCTCGCGAGAGGCTTTGGCGCAGTCGCGGGCGCGGGCTCGCAGCGGGCCAAACGAATGCATGAAGCCCTCGGGCAAAAGCACATCGGGCAGCGTGTCGGTGGCGTCGAGTGGCCCGGTAATCGCGACGATCCGTGAGAGTCCGGCCGTGCCGACCTGTTCGCCAAACCGGCGGGCTGCCAACCGTGCGTGCGACTCAGCACGAGCCACCTCCGCCACCATCCGCTCGAGTCGCGGCTGCTCCTCGCAGATCGCCGTCACCGCGGCACGCCGCTTCCAGATTGCTGATTCAGCCGGCACATCGGCGAGGCTGCGAGCCAGCAGGCCGCGGCTACGGTGCTTCCGGCGGACGATCCGGGCCAGCGTGTTGCGCTGCTTCGCCGCGCGTTTCCATGCATCGAGGTCGGCATGCACGAGCGTCGTGCCCACCATGGCATCGAGCTGCGCGGCAGTCTGTCGATAGGCTTGATAGAGCGGCTCGATCCAGAGCACGCCTCGAACGACGTCTTCCTCGCCCACGGCTCGCTCGATCGCGGCTTCAAGCGATGCCAATTCGGCATCGGTACGGGCCAGTTCGGCGAGCAGGCTGCCCGCCACCACGGCCGGCGCGTTGAGGGCAGCGAGCCGGTCGAGCACCTCGTGCCGACGCAGTCGCAGCGACTCGATCGGCGAGATGGCAGCATCATTCGAGTCGAGCCGTTCGATCGCCTCGCGGATGTGCCGGAGCACACGGGTCACCTTCGAACGATCAAGGCCGCTGGCCAGTTCATAGAGCCGGCTGCCGCAGCCCTCCGGGTCGAGCGTACGGAGTTCGTGCAGTTCGTCGAGACCGAATGCCATGACGTTCGTGAACGTGCGCTCGTCAATGTCGCCGACGATGTCCTGCAGGTAGGGGCGGTTCCAGGGGCGGCCATCCACCGGTGGCACGATGTCTTTGATGGAAATGAAATCACCATGGTCGCCGCCGAGCCCGATGATGTCGTCCTCGTAACTGGCTTGCGTCAACGTCGGCAGGTCGGGGCCCTCATGTCGCCGTTCGATCGCCAGTCGACGGCCTTCCGGGCCGGTATGCACGATGAGCCGGCCGGCACACGGCAGCTTCGGGTCGAGCACGCCGCGGCGAAACAGCCCTTCGAATCCGAAGAACATCGCCCGCACGAATTCGAGTAGGGATGTCTTGCCGGTCTCGTTGGTGCCGTGCAGCACCTGCACGCCGGGGCCGAGGTGGTCGATCGTGACGCCCGTCAGTGAGCCGGAGCGTTCGATGTGGATCGTTTCGATGTGCATGTCGCAGACTCCGTGGAAGCCGGGGGCCAGGTGCGAGCCAGAGCAGGTCAGCTCGAGAAGGTCAGCCAGAGCAGGTCACGTTGATTCGATCAGTTCGAGAGCGAGCCAGGCCGATTCGCGGGCAAGATCTGCTGGAATGGCGTGGAGCGGTTGCTGTTCCAACCCATTGACGATGTCGGCCAGCGCCGTCGAGAACGACGTGGTGCTGCCGGGCTTCGCGCCGGAACGGGAGTGGCCAAGCGCGATCAGCGACTCTCCCGGATCGGCGATGACCTCGTGGCACCAGGCGCGAAACGTCCTCGGATCGTAGAGCTGTCGGACGCGGGCCAGAGTCTCGGCGGAGATTTCCGCCACCCGCACCCGGCGAGACACGCTCGTGCCACATTCCACATGGCACCGGATGATCTCCAGCGGACCGCGGACATCGAGCGACAAGGCTTCGATCGACGACCAGATCGTCGTGGCCAGTTCCTCGTCGCCGCCGGTGGCGGAGGCGATCGTGACCGTTCGCCAGGCGACATTGTGCGTCGGTATCTCCCGCCAGTTGTGCCGCCAGTCGGTGCGTGATTCGAGCGTATCCCGTCGGCTGCTCGGCAGCGCCGCGTCGTCTGCGGTCGGGTGATCGAGGAGCGTGAGCATGCCGCACGATCCGGCGGCCGATTCATGCGCCGAGCGGGCCTGCAGTGCCGGGAGGTGGTGCCAGCCGGCGGCGACGGGCGGTCGACGGCGCGACCCCCAGACGCAGAAGGTGTTTGCCAGCGGCCCGCCAGCGTGCGGCGTCCAGCGGTGCTCTGCCGTGGCCGGCTCGTCATCCCACCGCTCCGAATTCCAGTGGCTCGCATCCCAGCCCAAGACGATCCGCCGCTCGAGTGTCGAAAGCGCCGGATGTGTGGTGTCGGCAGGGGCCGTCAGCACTGGAAGTCCAGCAGCGTGTCTGTCGCTGGCCGAGATGATCTCCACCGCGATGCCGCGGATCTCAAGCTGCAGCGGGGCAGTGGGGGTGACGAAGACGAGCCCGGCCGGTTCACCGAGCATCCTCGCGATGTCGGCGCAGTGGGTCGTGTCGGCGGCGAGCCAGACCGTCCGGCAGCCGTGGTCGGCCAGTCCGGTGATCAGCGATCGCAGCATGGCGGCCTGAGCGGGGCTGGCTCGCTGCGGATCGAGGACGCGTCCGAAGAGCACGAGCGCTGCGGCGTCTGCCTGCCTGGCGGCGGCTGCGGCCGACAGCAGCGCATCGGTCGCGGCGGTGGCGACAGGTTCTGCCACGGCGGCCGGCGCGGATTCGAGCCTGGGGAGCGGGCGGTCGAGTGCGGGGTCAAACGCAAACACGAGGTCTGCCACGGCGGCCACCTTTTCTACAGAGCACCTCAAGCGGGTGCTGATGCGCCGACGGCCGATCTACGGGACCGATGACAAGGCCCGAGCCGATCCGTGGCAGGGGAACACAGGAAAGATGGGGGCAATGTAACGCCCCAGGGCCGCTCGCGGCCAGCGCAAAAAACCGCTGAGAAACGCTCGTTCTGCGCCCCATGATCGCACAAGTGACAAAAAGCCCACGGCGGAAGCCGGGGGACTCCGGGTGTGAGCACCACCCCGCGCGACTTGCAGATCCGGTGTTGCCCAACGACGCGGTGTCCCGTCGCTTCCGCTCCGGGCTTCTATTCGTGGGTGACGCGACCGTTTGAGTCAGCATGTCGCTGGAATAAAAGCCCCCGGCGGAAGCCGGGGGACTCCGGGTGTGAGCACCATGCCGCGCGGGAATCCACGCGGTCGTTCTATGTCGTCAGCAGCGGCGGTGAGGCGGCGAATGCGGACGCCAGATCTCCGGCCCATTGCGTCGCGGTGGCAGTGGGGCCGATTGCGGCCAGCACCCTGCTGCGGAGCAGCACGCCTTTTTCCAGCGCAGTTGAGAAGAGCCAGCATTCGACGCTGGTCCGCCGGCCGTGCTGCACCGCGCTCACCCGTTGGGCATCACCCGGATGCGCAGCCACCAGCACGCTTGTGGGGAGAGACCCAGGCGTGCTGCTGTGAGTGAGCAGGACGCAGGTCGCTTCTGGCCCTGGATCTCCCTGCCACTGCACGGTTCCTTCTCGGCAGGTGCCCCACAGGATAGTGGTGGAGTCGATATCAGACACGACGGCGAGCACGGAATCGCTCTGCAGCAGGGAGGTCTGCGCCGAGACGACGAGTTCCCACGCCTGCGTGCCTGCCATCGAAGGATGGAGCCGCCACATCGCGGTGGTCCGCAGCTGGCGAGCGTCTGCTGATTCATAGATGGCGGTGACGTCGGCACCCCGCAGCCAGTGATCGGTGAGACGGTATGCCGGCTGGAGATCGAGCCCGAGCAGCGCGACTTCTGACGACGCATCCTGGCCTGCCAGTGTGATGCCGCGGCGCGGCTGATCGAGATCGATGCCGCCGGGATGATTCGTGCCAGGTGAATGTCTGGGGTCGGTCAATCGCCCGGCCGTACCGAGCCAACCGGCAGAGGCGGGCTCTCCTGGCGAAGCCGGTGGGAACGAATGCTGCTGTGGGATTGACGGTGGCATGGCGATCATGGCCCTGTGGAGCGGAGAGTGAGGGGACAGGCGGAATTCTAGCGGCAATTGGCGATCGCCAGGCCACTTTTCCGGCCGCGGTCACTACACTCTCGCACGAGATCAATTTCAGAGCGCTATCCCTCGTGAGCCCGCCATGCAGCCGTCGAACCCTCCTGCCCGATCTGAGTTCACCGAGGCCGCCATTCCTGGCAAGGCACTGGCAGTGTGCGAGGCCGCGGCCCGTGCGGGCGGCCGTGTGTTGCTCGACTGGGTCGGCAGGTTCGGCGTGTCGAACAAGGGGCCCCGCGACCTCGTGACCGAGGCGGATCTCGCTTCGCAGCGGGAGATTCGGCGGATCGTGCTGGAGGCGTTTCCCGATCATGCGTTCATTGGCGAAGAGTCGCTGCCGGAGCACACGGAAGACAACGGGCCTTCGGCGGGTGACCGCTCCGCGGCGGCGCCAACGCCCACATGGATGGTCGACCCGCTCGACGGCACGAGCAACTACGTGCACGGATTTCCAGCCTGGTGCGTCTCCGTGGCGCTCACACTGGGCGATGAGATCATCGCGGGCACTGTCTACGATCCGGTGCGGGAGGAATGCTTCACCGCGCAGCGCGGGGCTGGCGCATGGCTGAATGGAAAACCCATTGCCGTCAGTGGCTGCGTGCTCCTTTCAGACGCTCTCGTGGCGCTGAGTTTTCCGCCCCACGTGAGCCCCGAATCGGTTGCGGTCGGCGACTTCCTCGCCGTCGTACCGCACGTGCATTCCGTCCGCCGCACCGGTTCCACCGCGATCAACCTCGCATGGCTCGCCTGCGGGCGGCTCGACGCCTTCTGGGTGCGCCGGATTGCCTGCTGGGACGTGGCCGCAGGCCTCCTCATCTTTCGCGAGGCCGGTGGCTGCCTCGGTGGGTTTGCGGATGGGCCCGCTTCGCTTGAGTGGGTGTCGCTCGACCAGCCGGCGTTCATCGCAGCCAGCACGCCGGAGTTGCTGGCCGAGTTGCGGACGCGGTTGGCGTAGGCGGGCCGCCGCATGCATCCGGCGCTGCTTTAGGAGCATGTCGCTGGAATAAAAGCCCCCGGCGGAAGCCGGGGGACTCCGGGTTTGAATGCCATCGAGCGTGCCATGGAGATACGGAATCGCCCAACGCCCCGGTGTCCCGTCGCTTCCGCTCCGGGCTTCTATTCGTGGGTAACGTGACCGTTTGAGTCAGCGTGTCGATGAAATAAAAGCCCCCGGCGGAAGCCGGGGGACTCCGGGTTTGAATGCCATCGAGCCTGCCATGCAGATCCGGGAAAAGCCCAACGACGCGGTGTCCCCGGACTTCCGTCCGGGGCTTTTTGAAGAACAAGCACACGCCAGGCCCGGAGGGCGGGGTAAGCACCAGCGGGCGGAGGCCCGCCAAGAAAAAATCGCAGGACGCGATGTTTTTCGTGAACACAGCCGGCCGGGGGACCCGCGTGTAACGGCTGTGCCGGAAGGGGCGATTCTGCGGGCGAATCGGGTCGAATCTGCGACGAAATCCTGCGCCGGCGGGTAGGCTGCGGGGTAGGGTGGAGGAGGCCGTGCGCTGTTTGCGCAATCGGTACTTCTTGCCACTTGAAACTGGGGTTCAGTCCGGCCACCCTGCCGCACCTGAGCCGCAGCTGATTCGACACCCTTTCCCGGGAGCCTTCTGGCCCGATGCCCAGCCACCGTTTCGTCCGCCGTGCCAACCCGTTGTCGTGGGCGTTTCTGCTCATGGCAGCGGTCGCATCATTGGCAGGCTGGGCCGCTGCGGCAGACACGACGCCGCCGCCAGCGGTGCGGGAGGCGATGCCCGAGATCTACTATCTTCAGGATGACGCGGGCCGGCTCGTGCCCGTGCCCGGCTTCCGCTACCGCGATTTTGTCGATCTGCTGCGGATCAAGGAGGGGCTCCCCGGGCTCCCTGAGCCGCCGGCGGCCGTGCTGGAAAAGGTTGTTGTGCGGGCCGCATTGCCTGCTCGGCAGAGCGGGGCTCCAGCCAGCACCGATGGAACAGCAGTCAGGCCTGCGCAGCCGACGACCTGCGAGGTGACGGTTGAACTGACCGTGCGGCAATCCCGCAGCGGCTGGGTGAGTCTCCCGCTCGCCCTTGACGGTCTCCTTATCACCGCAGCGCCCCGGTACGAGGGACCGGGCCGGATGCTCCTGGCGGCTGAAGCGACAGGCAATGCTGCGGCTCAGCAGGGAGGCTATCGGCTGTGGATCACGGCGGTCCGGGACGCCAGCACCGAAGTTCTCAGACACACGGTGATCCTCACCGGCAACATCGCGATCGATGTCTCGCCCGATCACGAATCGTTCACGCTGCAGATACCGCGAGCGACGGCGTCGCTGCTGGAAGTGCAGACGCCGCGGATCGAGCCGGACGTATGGGTCCGCCCAGCGTCGCTACCGCCGCAGATCGAGCCCCAGCCCAGCGGTGCTGGCAGCATCGTCACGCTCGTGGGCCTCACCGGCACCGCGACGATCCGTATTGGCGCCAGCAGGAGTGGCGTTGCTGGCGAGACGATCCCCTCCGAGGTGACCAGGGCCGCGGTGCCCGAGGCAATGGTCGAGAGCCTCGTGCGGATCGATGGTCGCGTCGCGATTACGGAGGCGAGCATTCGTCTGGACAATCTGCCCGCCGATATTGCGACGATCCGCGTATCCCTTCCTCCACGGGCCACGCTGCGAAGCATCCGCAGTCCCTCGTCGCTGGTGACGCTGGAAGGATCGGATGACCAGACTCAGGCGGTGATTCGCATCGATCGCGGGGCTGATGGGCAGAGCCTGGTGGAACTGGAATGCGAGCGGCCCGTCGATTCGACCGGCCGCGAAGCCTTCGAGTCGCTGGGATTCGCCGTGGAGAATATTCCGCTGTGGCGGCAATGGGGACGGGCCAGCATCGTGGTGGAGGGGGATTGGCAGGCGGAGTGGGATGCCGTGGGCAAGAATCGGCGGATCGATCCGCCGCTCTCCGCGCGTCGCCCGGGCTTCGTCGCCGCCTTCGCCTACGATTCCCAGCCTGCACGGCTGCCGCTCCGCGTGCTGCCCCGCGGCAGCCGCGTGGTGATCGAACCCGAGTACCGTTACGACGTCTCTGCCGCGCGGGTGGCGCTTGATGCCCGACTGCGGGTGTCGGTCCGGGGAGCGCCCGTGTCCCAGATCGTCGTGGCGATCGACGGATGGGATATCGATGAAGTCGGCCCGGCCAGTGTGATCGACTCCGCGGCCGTCTCGGCGGAGGGGGGCAGACTGGTGATCCCCTTCGTGCAACCGCTGTCGGGAGATGCCGTCGTGGAAATCCGTGCCGGCCAGTTGCTTGGACGCGATGTGAATCGGGTGGGCTGGCAGATACCGGCGCCGCAGGCCGATCTCGTCGGCCCAGCCTCGATCATCATCGCCGCGCAGAGCGACATTGAACTGATGCCCGACGCTGAAGGTGTTCGTGGACTCGTGCGACAGTTGACGCCAACCACGATGCGATCCGATGCCGACAGGGTTGCCTTGGTCTACCGACTCGATGGCCCAGACGGCAGCTTTGAGGCCACCCGGCGGTTTCTGCCGCGGCGCGTCGATGCCTCCATCACGGCTCAGGCCGATATCGATGAAGCGGATTCGATCGTGCGGGAGACGATTCGCTACGACGTCGCCCACGTGCCGCTGGAGTTCGTCACGTTGACCGTGCCGGTGGCCGTGATGGACACCGGTACTCTCGAAGTGCGGCAAAACGGATTGCTGCTCAACCCGGAGCAGGATGCGGAAGGCAGCAGGCCGGCTGGGCAGGTGAACGCGGGCTTGGCCACCGCGGCGGCCGAGCCCGCTGACGGCCTGCCTCTGCCGAGGGTGCGGCTGCGGGCCATGCTGGCCATGCCGCTTCTGGGTACGGGAGAAGTGACCGTGCAGTACGAACTCCCGACGCCAACGATTGCGCCGGAGTCGACCGTCGCCGAGGATCTGCCGCTCGTGTTGCCGGCGACCACCAGAATTGCCCGCCAGTCGATCGCACTGACCGTACCGGAGACGTTGTCGATCGACGTCCGCGGTGACGCCTGGAAGCGCGATGTCGCCTCGCTGGGATCGATCGCCAGTCGCACCTGGACCACGGCCCGTTCGCAGGAGTTCGTGCCGTTGGCAATCTCAGCCCGGAAGCGATCTTCACAAGGCGATACGGTGGTCGAGGCGTCCTGGCTCCAGACGAGACTGCTTGGCGACAGGCGGGAAGATGTTTGTCGCTATGGCGTGGTCAGTTCGGCCGACCAGATCACGCTTCTGCTGCCCCCCGGCTTCGTGACTCCCGTCGACGAGTCAGCCGGCGCCACTGCCACGACCGGGGAGGACGCGACCGTCGAGGTGCGTCTTAATGGACAGCCGCTAGCCGGTGCGGTCCGCGCTGCCGGCCGAATCGTCATCGACCTTCCTCAGCGTGCCGGCAACCCTGCCTGGCTCGTGGAGTTGGTCACCAGTCGGAAGCGGGATGGCTGGGCGTTGCCATTCGGCGACATGGCCGGGATGCCAGCAGTCGTTACCCTGCAACCGCCCGAGTTCGCTCCCGGTACGCTCCAGCGGCGATTTTACTGGGAACTGTTGCTCGAGCCCGATGTGCACCCGCTCGGACATCCCGGCAGTTGGACATCGCAGCAGGCGTGGGAGTGGGGGCCATTCGGTCTCCGCCGCGTGCCGATCATCTCGCGCGATGCACTGCGGTCGTGGTTGACCGCGAGTTGCGGGTCAACGCAGCCGGCTGACTCCGCAGCGGGCAGCGCTACCGTGGCCGCGTTGCCCAGACTGCCCGTAGATCTGCCAGCCGCTGGTCCGCGCGCCGTGTTCTCGGGTGTGGGGGCTCCGGATACGGCCCGGATCTGGGTGGTGCCCACGTGGCTGCTGGTGTTGGCGGTCTCCGGGCCCGTGTTTGCCCTGGGCGTTTTGGGCGTCTACCAGTCGCGGCTACGCAGCGTGCCGGTGGTGCTCAGCCTGGCCGTGATCGCGAGCCTGGCTGCTGCCTTCTTTCCAGACCTGGCTCCACTCGCGGCGCAAGCGGCCGTGCCTGGGGTGGCCCTGGCGGTTTTCGCCGCCGCGTTGCGATTCATCCTCGACCGCCGCACCGCCGTCCCTCCGACCAGCCTTCCGAGTCCAGCCGTCTCGGCCAGTTCGATGACGCAGGTCGCGCCGCAGCCATCTCTCATCATCGCTCCCTCCTCGCCGCTCCTGCGCGAAGGGAGCACCAACGCCGGACGAGATCTGCCATGAAATCTCCGAGCGTCAGACCCGTCCTCCGGCCGGTGGCAGCGACGCCGCAGATCCTCTGGCGAACGTTCTTCGCCGCGGTGATCGTGCTCTTGGCCGCCGGGTGGCCGGCGGGCCGGGCCGACGATCCCACAGCACCCGCTGCGGCTGATCGTGACGTGGACGAAAAGCCCCTCGCCTTCACGCGGGTGCATGTGCCCGCAGGGCGACTGTCGGACATTCCGGTGGGTACCACACGGTATGTGCCTATGTCGGCGCGGGAGTTCGAGGAAGGGATCACCAGGCTCTCGGCTGGCAGGCCCGGCGAAAGGGGCGAGGCCACCGAGCCGGCTCTTTCGTCACTGGCCGATGCCGCCCGCTATCAGATCTCGCGGGCTGACGACGGCAGTCTGAAGGGCACGCTCTCATTCGACATCGGCGGTACGGACGATGCCGTGGCTGGATCTCGGCTGCCCCAAATCGGAATGCCGCGTCCGATGTCGCTGGGCACCCTCGAGGTGCGTTCGGCATCCATGCGCACGACTGCGGGCCTCGGTGAAGCCGTCGTGTTTGGTCGGCCCGATGGCACCGTGGCCATTGTTGCCACGGAGGCCGGCACATACACCTGCGACTTCCGCTGCACCGCAGCGCCCGGCTCGGAGGATGCGCCGCGGTTTTCGCTGCCGCTTGTGCCGGCGCTGTCGTCATCGATCACGCTACGGCTGCCTCGTGGCCTCCAGCCCATGGTCGGCGGAGATGTACGTGTCGGTCGGCTTCGCGAACTCACCGCGGATCAGGCCGCAGACACGACCGTGCGGCAGCTGCCGGCGATGGTCGCCTGGCAGATCGATACCGGGCCGCGTGAGACGCTCGAACTGACGCTGGTCGGGGATGATCGCCCGGCCACGATGCTCTCGCTGTGGACCGACATCGGCATTCGCCGACGGCAGGCACGCTTCAGAGTGCTCGTGCAACCGCTGGCACCATGGCTGCCCGGGAAGATCCGCATCGAGAAGGATCCTGCTGTGCTGGTGACGCAGGTTGCTGTGACCGCCGGCGGTCAGCTTGAATCGCTTGACGAGAGGGCGTGGACCGTGGCTGAGGGGGGCACGGAGGTGGTCGTTGATCTCCCGCAGTGGTCTGCCGGCGGACGTGAGCCGATCGTCATCAATGCGGTGGCGCCGGTTCCAGACAGCGCCGCACCCCTGCCACTGCTGCGGCTGCCGGCTGAGTCGTGGTCGGGTGGCGGCATCACGATTCAGATCGCGCCGTCGCTGTCGCTGTCATCCATCGAACTCGAACACTGCCTCGTCGTGCCCCCCGAGGCTGCCGTGCGGTGGCCGCTGCCGACCGCTGAGGCACCCGAGCCCGTCGCCAACGCGACAACGCCACGCGTCGGGAGCGAAGACCAAGGATCGACCCCGGGGGTCTTACCGTCGCGGTTGTTCGTGGAAGAACAGGCCCCGGGCGCCACGATGAAGCTCTCGTTGCTACCCCGTACCGCCGACCTGGACGTGGCCCGCGTCACCACGATCGATCTCTCTCCGGGAGTCGTCGTGGGTCGGGCGGCATGTGATGTGCGCGTGTATCGTGGCGAATGCTTTGATCTGACCGCCCGCATCACCCCAGGGTGGTTCATCGATTCCGTCGAGTCGTTCTCGCTGTCCACACCGGCCGAAGTCTCCGATGCCACGCGGCGGCGCAGCGGAGATGAACCGATCTCGGGTCTCGATTGGAAGGTGGTTCGCGACATCCGTGGTGATGTCCTGCAGATCGGGTTGATCACCGCCGCAACGCCCGCGCAGGGCCTCGGGCTGCGGATCAAGGGGCACCGGGCCGGCATCGCGCTGGAGGAGGACTTTTCGACGGCGGAGATCGACATGGTCCGTCTCGAGGGTGAGTCGGAACGGTCGTCGCTGATAGATCTGCGGACCAGTCCCGAGACCACCGTGGAGTTTGCGCACGGTCCTTTGTCGGAGCAGGAAGGGCTCGCCCCGGCGGATGCCACGCAGGCCGATTTCCAGCTGGTGGGGCCCGAGAGTCGCCTGACGGCGCTGATGGAGGAAGGCGCTGCGCGGGCGCGGGTCTGGTGTGGTGTCCTCGTGGCATCCCGTACGGCGCAGCTCGTTCGCCGCCGGCCGCCCCTCGATGTGCGAACCGAGGTGCGGCTCACGGTCCGCGACGACCGGCTTACCGAGGCGGTCACGTTCGAGTGCCAGCCGGCGTCCGCCGATCTCGATTCAATCGTCGTTCAGTTTTCGGAGCCCGTGGATGACCTCTTGGAGTGGTCGCTACTGCCGCCGGCCATCGGGACGGTGGCGGCGCGTCGGCTCGATTCCTCTGACCGCCGCACTGCTTCTGGAGGGGCGCCAGGCGCTGAGCGCTGGCTCGTCGAGCTGAATCCGCCGGCCCGCGGAGCCGTAACGATTCGTGCTGCCCGCACGATCCCGTTTGTCCGGGCCACGCCCATGCTGCTGGCATGGGTGGACGGAGCCACGTCGGCCGTGGGCCACGTTCTCGTCAGGAATGTCGGCCGCCTGCGACCGCAGGTGGTCAACCGGCGACTCACGGAAGTACCCCCCGAATCGGTCGAGGCCGATGCTGCCTCGCTCACTCTGGCGGAGTTTTCCTTCGAGCCGGCCGCGGCCTCTGACTCCGCAGGTCTGCCTGCCGCGGAGCTGACGCCGGGGGGCGATGATGCCCGGGCGTGGTCATGCCGAGAGAACGCGTCCTCGTGGTGCTATTCTTCCGGCGCGACAGAATATGAAACGCTCTTTGACATCGACAATCACGGCCGTACCAGCCTGTCTCTCAGTATTCCACCTGGCCGCCGCGTGCAGGGGATCTTGCTTGACGGTGTGAGGCTACCGCTGGGGGAACGGGTGGCTGCGGGGGGGCAGGTGCCGATCGTACTCCCGGCCGGCAGGTCCCGGGTCACCTTACTGGTGCGGACGATCGTCGACAGCGAGAACGTTCCCGGCAGATTGGGGAGCGGGCTATGGTCATCATGGCGGGTTGCCCCGCCAGGAGTGAAACTCGACATTCCCGTCTTGCAGCGGGAGTGGCAGCTGTTCTTGCCGTCCGGGTTGGAGATTGCGTGGGTGAGCGGCTCATCGCGTCTTGTCGATGGTGCTGGCCGCCGCGACTGGCTCGCTCGATTGTTGGGGGCTTCTGTTCGTCCGCTGGCGGCTGTTCCGGCCGTGGCAAAGGCATCCTCCAACTCAGGACAGCTTTCCCTGCCGCTGAACCCGCCAGGCCCGCTGCTGTCGGGCTTTCGCGGATCTCTGGTCGTGCCCAGAGGTGATGCCGGCGTGGTGGTGGTGCACGACCGCGTTCTGTTCGCGGCAGCGGTATGCGTCGGTCTCGCGGCGGGCTGCGGTGGGCTTTGGCTGACGCGGGTGAGCCTGCGAGGAGCGGCATTCCTGTGCCTGCTGACGGGAGTGGCCGCGCTCTGGGTCGCCGTACCGTTCGATGGTATTGCACGGGCGGCGTGGTGGGCGTCGTTGGCCGCGTTGGCCCTGGCCATAACGGGATGGCTGCGGAGTCGGCGGAGCGATGGCCAGAACGATGGCGGGCCGCTCAAGCCAGCCGGGCAGGGCATGGTGGCGATCATCATCGTTGCCGTGAGTCTGGCGGCAACACCGTTCGCTGTGGCCGAGGACGCCGCCGGGCCTGCGGTTGATGCGGCTGTCACCGACTCTTCTACGGCTGGGCAGAAGGCTCCGTTGCAGGTCTTCGTCATGCCATCCGACAGCGGTCAGCAGACCGACATACCTACCGACCCACGTGATGACACCACGGTTCTCGTGCCGGAGGAACTGTTTCGCCTGCTGGTGCGCGGGGAAGACGCCCGCGGGTTGGCGGCGGTGCGGGTACTGGCGGTTCAGGTGACCGCAACAGCACCAGTCGAGGCGGAAGCTCCTTGGACACCCTGGCGGTTGGCCGTCGATGTCGATGCTGACACGGGCGGGATTCTACTGCTCGATCAGGCCGCGAGTGGTGCGCGGTTCACTCCGGGTTCGCTGCGGATCGACGGCGGACTCGCTGCGGCCAGACTGGATGCCGGCGGCAGCCAGCTGCGGATCGTGGTTCCTGATTCCGGTCGACATACGGTGACCGTGGACGTCGAGGCTGCCAGCCAGCGGCGTGGCGACGTGGAGTCGGCAATGATCGCGCTCCCTCTGGCGCCCGTGGCAGGATTGCAACTTCTGCCGTCGTTGGGCGGATCGTCGGCGGCCCGCGTGATCTGCGAACGGTCTCCTGCGGCGGGGGGCTTCACGTCAGCACCACGAGTCTCTGCCGATGCCAACGCCGTCGTTTTCGATGTATCGAGATCGACCCAAGTGCGGCTCGTGCGATCGGTGGTGGAAGGTGTCGAAATCGCCTCGCCACCATCCACTGCGGTGAGCCGCAACGACATCTTCTGGAATCTGGACGAGTGTCGGCTGACGGCCGTCTATGACATCGAAGCGGGCGATGCAGTCGTGCGGTCCTGCGTGGTGAACGCAGACCCGGGGCTCGAGTGGATCGCGCCACTTGGGCGGCAGAACGGTCAGGATGGTTCCTCGTTGCAGGATGAAGGTGACGCTGCCGACGGAGTGTCGATCCGGCCGCTGGGCGGCCAGCGTTTTCTCGTCGAGCGACTGAAGCCCGAACGCGGCCGATTTCGGTTCGAGATGCCCTTTCGCATGCCACTGGCCGATCCGGTCGGCGTGTTCGATGTGCCTGCTGCCTGGCTTGAAGACGTTCTGCTCGATGTGCGTTCGGTGCGATTCGTGGCGAGTCCAAGCCTTGCGGTGCGAATTGACCTGCCCGCGGGACTCACCCATGCCGCCATCCCCGACGGTGAAGCGTCTTTCGAGACACGGTTCTGGAAGAGCGAGGTATCGCGGGCCATGGCCGTCGATGCTCTGGTCGGCTCGAACGCCATGTCGCCGGCGCTCTCCACTGCTCCGCAAAGTGCGCCGCGTGCCCGCCTGACATCCGAACGCCGCCGGCAGGAGATCCGCGGTTCCCAGCGGGAGTCGGTCGTGTTTACCAAGGAACAGATACGGATCCGTCTCGATGCCCGTCTCGATGCCAGTTCCACGGCGCTGGTCGCAATCCCGCTGGATGTCCCGGCAGGATCTCTGATCGATCGTATCGAACTCTTCGAGGACGACATCCTGCATCCGGAAACCGCAGAACGCGGCGCCGTCGACCTGCGGTGGAGTCGGCCGACCGACACCGTCGTGGCTGTCGTCGTCCAGCGGCCGCGGGCCGGCCGCTTCAGGCTCGAGGTCGACGCCCGCATCCCAGGGCAGCCACCTGGGCGGGGCCCCATGCCCTGCCTGCGGATCGGCCTGGCCGATGGCTCGCGAACGTTGATCGAATGGCGAGCGGAAGACGGTCTTCTCATGGCGCTCCAACCAACGACTGGCGAAGAGGCAGCGGTCCGAGAGGAAGGCGAGCCATTCCGTGCCGGGCAGTTCGAACTGGTCAACGGTGATCAGCCACCCACATACGTTCTCAAACCCTCGCCGGCGTTGTCGTTGGAACTCGATGCCGAGCCTGACCTCCCACTCACGGCGCCGGCCGAGGGTGCCTCTGGCCGAAACGGCCGTGTTGAACTGGCTGACATCCGTCTGGCGTTGGACGAGCGGGGCCGAACGTGGGGGCTGGCGTGTTTCGAGATGGTGTCGGCGGATCAGGTCGTGCGGATCCGACTGCCGCAGTCATGGCGGCTCTTTGACACGGTCGTGGACGGCCGGCCGGTGGACTGCGTCGTGACGACGGTGGCGGGCTCCGACAATATCTGGGAAATGCGATTGCACGATGTGGCCAGACCACGAAGCGTCATCGCGTTGTTCGCGGGAGAACTCGTCGTGGGAGAACAAGGGCGACGGGTGCTGGACGGTGAACCACTCGCACTCTCGCCGCCCGCGATCGTCGGGCTCGACTGCCGGCAGACGATCTGGACCGTGCACGTGCCCACAGGCATCACGCTGCGAGTGGCAGCGCCTGCCCGCATTGTGCCAGTCGGTGATCTGAAGGAGGAACGACGCGCAGCCCAGGTGCGGCTGCGCGACGATGTTCAGCAAGCGATCGAGATGAGTGCCGGCTGGCAGCAGGAACGCGTACGAGCCTTTTTGGATTCGCGCCGCGACGGCGCAAGTCCTACGGCCGATCAGGCCTGGGATCGGGCGCTGACGTCAATCGCCAGCCCATTTCCGCAGTCGCCGTCGCTTGGCATCGTGGTGGAGAATGAAGCTGCTGGGACTGCCGCCGGTCAGATCACGATCCGAGTTGTCCGACAACGCGATCCAACCGCGTGGGGTCGTGCCATAGCAACGCTGTCTCTGCTGGCATGCGGCAGCCTCGCCTGGATGGCGGCGCGCAGAGGCTGGTCACCACGGCCGGCGACCTGGATGCGGGTGGCCCCCGTGCTCTCCCTCTTGGCAGGGGCCGTCTGGATCGGGCTGCTTGAGCCCGCATGGCCCGGTGCGCTGCTCGTAGCCGGTGGAATTGCGGCGTTGTTAAGGGGATGGCCGACGCCCCGACGCGACGTTACCGTAGAGGCTGCCGCGCCGAACAGGGCTCTGGCAACGACGATCTATCGCCCGCAGTCGTAGGCGATACCGATTCCGCTCAGGAATCGGGCAAAAGAGGTAAAGCAGGGGATGCGAAAAGCGATCTGGCTCCCGTGGGCCGGCCGTCGCTAGTGTCCTCCCCGCTCATGGGCCGACACGGTCCTGACCGCATGGCGTTCCGGGGGGAATCCGCCGGGCGGGAGTCGAGACCGGCGGGAGGAACCCGTCCGGATGCAGATGGTTTTCAAGGAGGCTGATTGGCATGCAGGTCGGACGCAGTGTCGGTGGGCGGACCCCGGGCCGCCGTTGGTCGTTGAACATGGTGCTGGTTGTCATCTGTGCTGCCTGGCAGTCCACGGCTGTGCTGGCCGCCGGCCATCGCACCGCCAACTTCGTGGTTGATGCTCCGACTGAGACGCTGGCGCGACGGATTGGCGACGCCGCAGAGCAGTATCGCCACGACCTTGCGATCGAGTGGACCGGCAGCCCGCTGCCGCGATGGAGCCGTCCCTGTCCGATCCAGGCGCAGGTCGCCCCCAACCTTGGCGCCGGCGGCGCGACCAGCTTCGTCTTCGACAATGGCGAGGTCTTCAACTGGACGATGACGATCCAGGGCAGCGAGCAGCGAATCCTCGATTCCGTGCTGCCGCACGAGATCACGCACACCGTCTTCGCCACCCACTTTCGCCGGCCGCTGCCGCGGTGGGCCGATGAGGGGGCCTGCACCACGGTCGAGCACCCGGTGGAGCGGGCCCGCCAACATCGGCTGCTGATCGAATTTCTCACGACCGGTCGGGGCATCGCCTTTCCGCAGATGTTCGCCATGCGGGAGTATCCCACCGACGTGCTCCCGCTCTATTCGCAGGGCTACTCGCTGGCCAGATACCTCATCGAACGGGGTGGTCGGCACAAGTATGTGGCGTTTGTCGGCGACGGCCTCGCTGCCGACGACTGGTCGAGTGCTCTCGCCAAGCATTACGGCGTGGGCGGCGTGCCGCAGTTGCAGCATCAATGGTTGGAGTGGGTGAAGCTGGGCTGCCCCGCGCCGCCGGCGGCCCTGGCAGCGGCACCAGTTCCGTCGACCGACTGGTCGCGGACGTCGCGTGGGCAGAGTCCCGACCCCGTCCCCGCACCGCCGGTCGTTGCGACCCCCGTGTCCACCACCGCCGGACGCCGATCAATCTACGCCTCGCAGGCCCGCCGGCCATCCGAGCCGGGCAGCAGCCAGCCTGTTCGTTGAGCGGCGGAGTGGCGCCGACTCAAAGCGAAGGCGCATCTGGGATATGTCGAGCGGCCCAAACCGCCGGGAGTCGGTGCAAGCCTCCGACTCGGAGCGAGGATACGCTAACTCGCTCCGGCTTCCCCCGACCCCCGGCTCGTCGAATGCTTGGAACGCGTCTCGGATAGCTATCGCGGCCACCTGCAAACCGAGGGACGTAGGCGAGGGGGTCGGCGGAAGCTCGAGGAGCGTTGGGCCGCCGCGGCCCCCGCGACGAGACTTTTGCCGCCCCCGAAGCCGGTGCTGGATCAACCTGGGGTGCGTCCCAAGAGAGTCGTTCTACGGAAGCACGCACGTTCTTACAGACCAGCGCCCGTCACGAGCAGTGTGATGTGATAGAAGACCGGCGCGGCGAAGCAGATTGAATCGATGCGGTCGAGCACGCCGCCGTGGCCGACCACGAGCGTGCCGTAGTCCTTCACGCCGCGGTCTCGCTTGATCGCCGACATCGTCATGCCACCGGCAAACCCCATCGTTGCCACCACGAGGCCGGCCAGCGCCGCCTGCCAGGGCTGGAAGGGGGGCGCCGCCCACCAGAGCGCTGCGGCCAACAGGGCCGTGCTGGCGGCGCTTCCGACCAAGCCCTCCCAGGTGCGGTTGGAACTGACTGCTCCAGCCACGAGCCGCCGGCCGAGCATCCTGCTCCAGACATACTGCATGCAGTCGGCGAATTGCACGAGAAGGATGAGGAAGAACAGCAGCCGGAAGTTCGCGCTGCGGCCGACGGCCCCTGCGCCTTCGATGGGAATCTGCAGCAGCGCCGGTGCGAACGAGAGACAATAGACGCAGACGACCAGACCAGCCTGGATCTTGGCGGTGCGCTCCAGAAACCGCTTGTAGTCACCGGCGAAGGCCACCCGGGCCAGCACGAAAAGAGTCGCGTAGACCGGCAGGAACACGCTGAAAATGTCGTAGCGGTTGAGGCCCACCAGCAGGTAGTGGAGCGGCGTGAAGGCGAAGAAGACCCAGAACAGGGCGCGGTGGTCGCCCTTCCGGGTCGGTGTGAGCGTGATGAACTCCCGCAGCGCCCAGAACGAGACCAGTCCGAACAACACGACTGTGGCCGTGGTGCCGAGCCAGAAGGCGGCGGCCAGCACGGTGCAGAGAACCCACCAGCCACGGATCCGCAGGTTGAACGTGCGGACGGCAGCGGGGTCGAGTCCGCGGTCAGGATGCCGCTTGAGAAACTGGCCCACCGCCGTGACAGCGGTGAGCAGCGCGAGCACGCCGGTGATCAGGGCAATGGTACGGATGTCGTTCATCGACGCGGATGGTTCCTGGCTATTCCTTGAGTGACATCACGGCTCGCCGTGCACGGGCAAGGAAGTCGAGCTTGGCCTCGCCTCGCTCCAGCCACAAGGGTGGGCCGAAGCTGATGCAGGAGAGCAGGGGCACCGGCAGGAATTCGCCGCGTGGCAGAACGCGATTCAGGTTGTCGATGTGAACCGGGATCAGTTCGATGTCGGGACGCTTCTTGGCGAGATAATAGAGGCCACTTTTGAACTCGTCGATTTCGCCGCTCACGCTCCGGCTGCCCTCCGGAAATACGATCAGTGAATGGCTGGTGCCAGCCTCCCGCAGCATCAGATCGACAGGGCTTTGGTGCACTTTGATCGCGGTGCGATCGATGAGGATCGCGTCGAAGACCTCCTGCGCGAGCCAGCGACGGACGATCCCGCGCGACCAGTAGTCCTTGGCGGCGACGGGCCGCGTCACTTCCCGCACCGTCTGCGGCAGCGAGGCCCAGATGATGAGCGCATCGAGGTGGCTCGTGTGGTTGGCAAAATAAATCCGCTGGCAGGTATCGGGCTGGCTCGCGATCCAGCGGACACTGGAGCCCGCGAGCAGGCGGGCCAAGGCAGCCAGCGACAGCCCCGCGGCCCGACAAAATGCGGATCGACCGGGCTTGGGGGCGAGTGACGGCCCGGACGACGGAGCGGGGACAACGGATTCCTGCAGGTCGGCTGGCGACAACATTTCCTTATCTTCCCCGGGCGACGGCCATCTGGTCAATGAGCGGCGGTTTCCGGATCAGCGGTTCGCGTCCGCGGCATCGCCCCGGCCGAGGAGATCGGCCACGAAGGGATTGTGGCGGCGTTCGTGGCCGACGGTCGTGGTGTCGCCGTGGCCGGGAAATACCACGGTGTCGTCGGGGAGTGTGTAGAGGCCGCCGCGAATGCCGGCTGCCAGAGTGGCAAAGTCCCCGTCTGGGAAATCGGTCCGTCCGATTCCCTCGAGGAAGAGAACGTCGCCCCCAAACACGAGCGCCGGCCGCGTGTCGTCGGTGCGGAAGACGACATGTCCGCACGAATGGCCGGGGATGGTGATCACGGTGATGGCAAAGCCCGCCATCGCAATCGCTTCCCCGTCGACGAGGAGGCGATCGGCTGGCGGGCTCCTCAGTGCCATTCCAAAGGCTCCCGAGAGGTTGCCGGCTGGATCGGTCAGCTTCGACGCATCGTCTCGGCCGATCAGGATCGGCACCTTTGGCCAGCGTTCCCGGAGTGCGGCATTGCCGGCGATGTGGTCCGAATGGCCGTGCGTCAGCAGGATCGCGACGGGGTCCAGGCGGTGCTCCTCGATCCAGTTGATCACGGCCTCGGGTTCGAAGCCGGGATCGACGATCAGGCATTCGCTCCTGTCCCGGCGGCTGAGCACATAGGTGTTCTCACCGAAGGGTGCCGACTCGATGCGGGCCACCACGACATCGGGGTGGGTCGGCAGCAGTTCGCTAAAGGCCATGGGGAATTGCACGAAGGAGAGCGGTTGGGGCGACGCGGCGCCAATGGCCGATGATACGCCCTCTGCGAGCATGGTTGGCGCTGGCTGTCCGGGCAAGACTTTCGCATCTGTCGGCCAAAAAGCGAGTGGAAGTGGCATGGTGGCGGCCGTGCCCCGCCGCTAGACTCCCCCAGGCTTCCCAGGATTTCGCGCCGCTTTGATGTGGAGTGCGTTCCCGGAGGCCATGCCATACCGCTGGTTTACGGAGGTTGAGATGGTCGGATTCGTTCAAAAGCTTGCCGGCAGCGATTCGCAGGTGTTTCGCTGCATTCCGTCGGTGACCGTCTGTGGTCGCGCTGCTGCGGTGGCACTGGTGCTGTTCACGACCCACGGTGCGTCCGTCCGCGGTCAACAGCCCGGCGTAGCTCAGCAGCCCGGCGTAGCTCAACCGGCAGCGGCCGATCCCAATGCGGCATTGAACGGTCCTGGACTTGTTCCCAACGGCGGTCTTTCCCAGGCGAACGCCAATGCCGGCGTGGCGCAGGCAGCCACCGGTGCCCATCCGCTCCAGCCGGCGCTTGATCTCGCCCAGCAGGGGCTCGCCAAGATCAACGCGAACATCCGCGACTATTCCTGCACGATCGTGAAGCGGGAACGGATTGACGGCAAACTTGGCGAGCATGAATACATGTTCGCCAAGATCAGGTCGCAGCCATTTAGCGTCTATCTCTATTTCCTTGGCCCCGACAATGTAAAGGGGCAGGAAGTGCTCTACGTCGCCGGCCACAACGACGGCAACATGCTGGCCCATGCCGGCAGCGGCGTGCGGGCGATGGTGGGCACGGTGTCGCTGAAGCCGCAGAGCATGCTGGCGATGCAGGGCAATCGCTACCCGGTCACAGAAATCGGTGTGGAGAACCTTGCCAAGCGACTGGTGGAGGTCGCCGAGCACGACAAGCAGTTCGGCGAGTGCGATGTGAATTTCTATCCCAACGCCAAGGTCAACGGCCGCATCTGCACCTGCGTGCAGGTGTCGCATCCGGTGCCCCGTCGCAATTTCCGATTTCATCTGGCCCGCGTGTTCATCGATGACGAACTGACAATCCCGATCCGCTACGAGGCCTACGACTGGCCCCAGGAAACGGGGGGTCAGCCGGTGCTCCTCGAGGAGTACACCTACATGAACGTGAAGACCAACAATGGCTTCACGGACGCCGACTTCGATCCGAAGAACACGGCCTACAAGTTCGGCGGGAAGTAGGGCGGGGCATTCTGATCGGGCTTCCTGCCCGGTCAGGCGGATGTGGCGGGGGTGCGAGCCGCGGGACGCTGCTCGCCCTGAGTCCCCCGGCTGCCGCCGGGGGCTTTTATTGAAACGCTGCGCGTCGCTGACCGGTTTCATCCGCCTCGGATACAAGCCCGGAGCGGAAGCGATGGGACAGCCGGTCGCTGGGCGATACCGGATAGGCATGGCACGCGGGACGGTGTGCACACCCCGAGTCCCCCGGCTGCCGCTGGGGGCTTTTATTCAAACGTTTCGCGTCGCTGACCGGTTTCATCCGCCTCGGATAGAAGCCCGGAGCGGAAGCGATGGGACACCGGGTCGTTGGGCGATCCCGGATATGCGTGGCACGCGGGACGGTGTGCACACCCGGAGTCCCCCGGCTGCCGCTGGGGGCTTTTATTCCAGCGACATGCTGACTCAAACGGTCGCGTCACCCACGGATACAAGCCCGGAGCGGAAGCGATGGGACACCGGGTCGTTGGGCGATCCCGGATATGCATGGCACGCGGGACGATGTTCACACCCGGAGTCCCCCGGCTTCCGCCGGGGGCTTTTATTCAAACGTTTCGCGTCGCTGACCGGTTTCATCCGCCTCGGATAGAAGCCCGGAGCGGAAGCGATGGGACACCGGGTCGTTGGGCGATACCGGATAGGCATGGCACGCGGGACGATGTTCACGCCCGAAGTCCCCCGGCTTTCGCCGGAGGCTTTGAATAATAAGTCCGCCCGCCTCACTCCGTCGGCATGAGCTTCGACCAGGCTGCTTCCAGCCTCGATCGCGGCGGAATTTCGAGCCGCGTGCCCGGGGCCAGCGAGACCCGTGGATCGATCACGCGGTTCCACGCGAACAGGGCCCGATAGAGCCGCCCGTCGCCGTAGGCCCGCTCTGAGAGATCCCACCAGGAATCTCCTGGATTGGCCACATAGACAACCGCTGCTGGCAGAGAATCTGTCGGGGACAGGTTTTGCGGCGGTAGGCTCTGCGGATGCTCCATCTCGAAGCCAGTTGGCGCTACGAACGGATCGCGCCGTGGTGCGGCAGCTGCGATTCCAGGCTGAGAAACGGGTCCGCTGGAGTCGGTCATGGCGGTTGTCGGCACCTCCGTCGCCACGGCAACGCTCGGTGCAGCGAGCGGCGTCGGAGGCGGTAGGAGGTCTCCGGGCTCAGTCACGGATTCGCTCTCGGCGTAGCGTGGCTGAGGCGACGGATTTGTCTCCACGAAGGCAGGCTCCATGGCAACAGGCCCGGGAGAGGGCGGGGAGAGCGATGGGGGCTCGACCAGCTCGTTTTCCTCAGTGCTCGCGATATCGACGTGCACATCCGGGCCCGCGCCGACCGGAGGCCGTGGCACGAGCAATTTCATCGAGAGCACGCCCAGAAACACGCCCGCGAGCGTGGCGAGCAGGGCCAACAGGATCTTCGTTTCGCGTCCCATGAATCGTTCGCCGGTCAGCTTCAAAGAAGGGGACGGGAGTGTCGTGAATCGCCTGGACTGTCGCCAGATCGATCCCGCCTTTCGAAGTCGTCACTCAGTCGACGCTGGCGGGCGGGGCAAGCTGGGCAGCGCGGAGCTTTGCCGATCGGCTGCGGGGATTTCGTAGTACCTCCTCCTCGGAGGCCTCCACGGGCGACCGCGTGAGGCACTCCCAGATCTGTGGGCTGCGAAACGCCTGTTTGACGAGCCGGTCCTCGAGCGAGTGGAAGGAGATCACCACCAGCCGGCCGCCCGGAGCCAGCCGCGTCGGAATTCGCTCGAGTGCGATCCGCAGGCTTTTCAGTTCCTGATTGACGGCAATTCGCAACGCCTGGAAGGTTCGGGTGGCCGGATGGATCCGGGGGGGCGGCGTCTGCCGCGGAATGGCCGACCGCACCAGCGCCGCAAATTCGCGCGACGATCGGATCGGCTGCTTCTCCCGCACCGCCGCGATCCGGCGGGCGATCCGGCGGCTATACCGCTCCTCGCCATACTCAAAGATGATGTCGGCGAGGTTCTCGGGCTTCATCCGGTTGACGAGCTTCCAGGCTGGCTCACCTTCGGTGGGGTCGAACCGTAGGTCGAGCGGCCCTTCGGAATCGAACGAGAAGCCGCGAGACTGGTCGGCCAACTGATCGCTGGAGAGACCGACATCAAGGAGCACACCATCGACCGTGTCGATGGATAAAGCGTCGAGCACCTCTGGGATGTCGCAATAGTTGGCCTGCGCAAACCGCACGGGCAGCCCAGCGAGTTCCCGGGCGCCGCGGTCGATCGCCTCTGGGTCGCGGTCGATCGCGATCACGAGGCCGGTGGGGCCGACTGCCTCGGCCAGGAGCCGCGTGTGGCCGCCGCCGCCGAGCGTGCCGTCGACCACCCGCATGCCGGGCTTCACGGCAAGGAACGACATCACCTCGGCAGGCAGGACGCTGGTATGGATGCTGGACGACATTCCCGGGAGTCTACCAGCCCGGCAGGTTGAGCTGCAGGAATCGAACCGAAGGGTGCGTCACCGGGCGGACTTCCCGAACCAATACGAAGACGCCATCGGAAGCCGAGGGACACCGGACATGAACACCGTCCCGCGTGCCACGCATATCCGGGAACGCCCAACAGCGCGGTGTCCCCGGACTTCCGTCCGGGGCTTTTTGTCTTGGACGCTGTCCGTCGTTGAACAAGAAGCCCCCGGCGGAAGCCGGGGGACTCCGGGTATGAACACCGTCCCGCGTGGCGCTTTCAGGGATTCGCCCGCTCACGGTTACGATACCCGGATGGCTGACGCTAATCTCTACGACTACGAACTACCGCCTGAGCTGATTGCGCAGGAATCACTCGCTGACCGGGCCGCGGCCCGGTTGCTCGTGGTCGACCGCGCAACCGGCGGACTGCAGCATCGGCACGTTCGCGATCTTCCCGAGATCCTGCGTCGCAGCGACCTGCTCGTCGTCAATGACACGCGGGTCGTGCCTGCCCGGTTGATTGGTCGCCGCGTGAAGACAGGCGGCCGCTGGGAAGGGCTGTTCCTGCGGGTTGATACGGCGAGCGGCGCATGGGAACTGCTTGCCAGCACCCGCGGCCGTCCGGAGATCGGCGAACGCGTGATGCTCGTTGGCCTTGATGGTGCCGATGCCCTCTCGCTCACACTCGTCGGCCGCGGTGGCGGCGGCGCCTGGCTTGCCGTGCCCGAGGGTGTCGAGTCTGGAGCCACCGTCGAAGACATGCTCCACCAAGTCGGCAGGGTGCCGCTGCCGGGATACATCCGCGGCGGTGCCGAGCAGCCCGGCGATCGCGAGCGGTATCAGACCGTGTTCGCCAGGGAGAGCGGATCAGCGGCGGCTCCTACGGCGGGGCTGCACTTTGACGAGCCGCTGCTTGCGGAGCTTGCAGCCCGCGGCATCGGCCGGGCCCGGGTGACGCTGCACGTCGGCCTCGACACCTTTCGGCCGATCGCGGTGGATCGCCTCGATGATCATCCGATGCACACCGAGTGGTGTGAGTGCCCGGCCGAAACGGTGGCGGCCATCACGGCGACGCGGGCTGCGGGAGGCCGCGTCGTGGCCGTCGGCACGACCGCCACCCGCACGCTTGAGACAGCGGCCCGCAGTGGCTCGCTCACCGCCTGGAGTGGGCCGACCGATCTGTTCATCCGGCCCGGGCATCAGTTTCGCGCCGTCGACTGCCTGCTGACGAATTTCCACATGCCCCGCACGACGCTGATGGTGCTGGTGAGCACGTTCGCGAGCCGCGAGCTGATCGCCCGTGCCTACGAGGAGGCGATTCGGGAACGGTACCGCTTCCTCAGCTACGGCGATGCGATGCTGATCACGTAAAGTTTGCGATTTCCGGCTTGGCACCGCCGGGGACGGCAAAGGTTCCGTCGCTCGGAGATTCCGACTTGCTGCCCGGGACGGCATGGTGCGCACAACAAGTCGGACATCCTCCTCGTCTCCTCCACCTTCGCCGATCCCCGGCTCGCTGGCTTCCCGCTTGCGGGTTCTGGCTTTACAACAGCAGATATTCAACCACCCACGGAGAGATGCCATGAGCCCGATTCCCCAGGAAGATGTTCTTGTTGTGCCGCGGACGCTCCTTGAGCGGGCCGGAATCTTCCAGGGCTTCTGCGGCGACACTGCCAGCTATCTGCCGTTGCTGCTCGATCCACGGCACACCTCGTGGCGGCCTCGCGCGAGTGTCGAGGAAGACCCGTCCTTCAAGCAACTCATTCCCTACTGCGTGCTCTCGTGGCGGGCCGAGGACGGCACGCCACGCTACTTCGCCTATACCCGCGGCGGCGGTCAGAGCGAAGCGAGGCTGCGGGCCAAGCGGTCGGTCGGGATCGGCGGCCACATCGCGAGCACCGACGGCGAGCATGGCGATGACGTGTCGTATGAATCAGGCATGAAGCGGGAGCTCGCCGAGGAGGTGGCCATCGGCGGCACGTGGACGTCGCGGTGCGTGGGACTGATCAACGACGACGCCACGCCGGTGGGCAGCGTCCATCTGGGCATCGTGCACATCATGGAACTGGAGCGGCCCGAGGTTGCTTCCCGCGAGAGCGAACTCGTGGAGTGCGGCTTCGACACGCTGGAGAAGCTGCTCGCCGATCGCGAGCGGTTCGAGACCTGGTCGCAGATCGCCCTCGACGCGATCGCCAGCGGCGCGGTGGCGTAAAATGGGGACGGGACTGATTTTCGGGTGGCGGGAGGCGAAGGGGCCGCACAAAAATCAGTCCCGTCCCCATTTATACTTAAGCCATGGTTGCTCCATTCGCGCCGATCTATCTCGACAATCACGCCACCACCCGGCTCGATCCGCGGGTGCTTGAGGCGATGCTGCCGTGGCTGACCGACCACTACGGCAACGCCGGGAGCGTCACGCACGAACTGGGCCGCGAGGCCCGGGCGGCGGTGGATGCGGCCCGCGAAACATTTGCCGCCGCAATCGGCGGCACGGCCAGCGAGATCGTGTTCACGGGGGGCGCGACCGAGAGCAA
>CANFQO010000024.1 GCA_947449135.1 Planctomycetaceae bacterium
ACGTCTACGTGTGTGTCCGGTCAATTTAAATCTCGTGGATGCGCCCCCGGCCGACAGGGTTCGTCATCCACCAGCCCGGAACTTTTTTAGCCCCGCCCGTACTAGGCGGTGAAACGGGGCGAGTCGGATTTGGCGACCGATTGGGAGGCCCTTCCGACTGGGGCCATCGCTCGGGGTTGCTTAATTAAGCAGCCAGAGAAAACTGAGCTTCGGCAATTGAAGCTTGGTCGACTTTTAACGTGGCCAGCCGACCAACCACGACACGCAATCTGAACCTCTTGCCACCCGGTCGATACCGGTACGCCCCCTTGTGTTGATGCTTTTTCGCCTGGATCCGGCCGAAGCCGCTCCAGGCACCTGCGCCAGCAGCCTCGCGGCTCCCGGCGGCGGGCCCTCGGCCCACGCCCCTATTCTAGCCGTTCGACCCTGCCGGTGTTGGAAACCCACCGGGCTGTATCGGTCGTGTCGCACTGGGAAAGCCATTTTTTAGCCGAAAATAATCGAGATCCCGCCCCCGACAGTTTCTGGCGGGGATAGTTGGGAGACGGCGGTTTCGTCTCCCCGCCCCGACCGGCCTCCTCCCGAAACATTGACGGTGCTCCAATGCCATTCGTACGCTCTTCTGTATTCGCCCGACGTTTCCGCATGGCAGCCCTCGTCACCCCCGGTATCGCCAGCATGCTCGCCACAGGATCCGCGACCCTTCGCAAAACGCTTTTTGCTGCCGGCGCTCTGACGCTGGCCATCGCCCCCTTCGACGCGGCCGTCGCGCAGGAATGGGCCAATAAGATGTTCTCCGCCACCAGCCATAACTTTGGCACCGTGGCCAAGGGCTCGAAGACGGAATACCGCTTCGTGTTCCGCAACATCTACAAGGAAGAACTCCACGTCGTCGGCGTGAGGACCAGCTGCGGTTGTACCTCGCCCGAGGTGACGGTCCGCAACCTCAAGACGCACGAGACTGGCGAGGTGGTCGCCAAGTTCAACACGCGAACCTTCCTCGGCCAGCATGGCGCCACGCTCACCGTCACGTTCGACAAGCCCTACTACGCGGAAGTGCAGCTGAGGGTGGCGGGCAACATCCGCGGCGACGTCACTTTCGAACCGGCGTTTGTCGATCTGGGCAACGTCGACCTCGGCAAGGGGGCCGAACGATCCGTTCGAGTCACCCATGTCGGCAGCACGCCCTGGGAGATCAAGGATGTGCGGAGCGCGAACGCCAACTTCGAGGTGTCGCTGTCGAAGCCGACCCACTCGTCAAACCAATCTGCCTATGACCTCACTGTGCGGCTCAAGCCGGAGGCCGCTGCAGGCTATGTGAATGGCCAGCTGATCCTCGTCACCGACGATCCCCGTGCCGCGCAGATCCCGATGGACGTCGAGGGGCGGGTCGTGGCGGAAGTCACCGTGAGCCCGCAGCTGCTGGCACTCGGCACCGTCGAGCCGGGGGCGAGCGTGACCAAGAACATCGTCGTGCGGGCCAACCGTCCCTTCTGTGTGACGGGAGTCTCGTGCTCCGATGGCTGCCTGACCTGTGAGCCGAAGACGACTGCGGCCACCGTGCACATTCTGCCCGTGACCTTCGCGGCCGGCAGCATGTCGGGCAAGGTCGAGCGTCAGCTGAAGATTTCGACCGACTTGGGCGAAGGGGCTGTGCCCGCCGTCACCGTGCAGGCGACTGTGGAGCAACCCGCCGCCGCCGACGTGGTCGGCCAGTCGGCGAGCCTGCAGTAGGGGCTGTGGCTCAGCCCCGAGTCGCCAGCGGCCGGTAGTCGCGTGGCTGCGGCCCGCTATAGAGCGACAGGGGCCGGATCAGCCGGTTGTCGCCGATCTGCTCGATGATGTGGGCCGTCCAGCCGCTCATCCGTGCCACCACAAAGATCGGCGTGAATACCTGCACCGGCAGGCCGAGGGCGTGGTAGACGCGGGCCGCGGGCCAGTCGAGGTTGGGCTTCAGGCTCTTGGCGCTGAGCATCAGTCGTTCGACCCGTTCAGCCAGGTCTTCGATCGCCTCCCCCGCCGTGCCCCGCACCATCTCGCGGCACATCCTGCCGAGCAGCTTCGCGCGAACGTCGCCATCCTTGTAGACGCGATGCCCAAAGCCCATCACCACCCGCTTGGCCGCAAACTGTTCGTGCACCCAGGGCTCGGCCCGGTCGGCCGAACCGATGTGCGTGAGGACTTCCAGCACCTTCTCGTTGGCGCCGCCGTGCAACGGGCCCTTGAGCGCCCCGATCGCGGCCGTGATGCCGGAATGCATGTCGGAGCCGGTGGAGACGACCGTGCGGGCGGTGAACGTTGAGGCGTTAAATTCGTGCTCGGCGTAGAGTACGAGCGTGGTGCCGAAGATCGCCACGTGCTCTTTCGACGGCACGTGGCCGGTGAGTCGCTCGAGCAACGCCTTGGCGATCGAGCCCTCAGGCCAAGGCCCGATCCGGCGGCCTGCTGAGAGATCCATCCAGGCGGCCAAGACCGCCGGCACCTGACCGAGCAGCTTCTCTGCCTGGGCAAGCAGCTGCTCTCGCGAACCGGGCAGATTGTCCCCTTCCACCTGGCCGAGCATGCTCACGCCCGTCCGCAGGGCATCCATCGGTGAGGCGTGGGGCGCGGAGACGGCAAGCCGCTCGAGAGCGTCGGTGACGGCAGGATCGAGCGAGCGGGCCGCGGCGTTCACACGACCTGAAAACGCCGCCAGTTCCGCCGCCGTCGGCAGTTCACCGTAGAGCAGCAGGTAGGCCACCTCTTCGAAGTTACCCGCGAGGGCCAGCGGCTCGATTGAGTAGCCGCGGTAACGCAGATCGCCGTCGAGCGAGCAGATCGCCGTGCGGCCGGCGACGATGCCCGCCAGACCACGGGCAAATTCACTGGCAGCATTCGGAGTTGATGGTGCGCTCATGAGAGATTTCCTTCGGAGTGTTTCGCCAGCCAGGCCTCGGGATGGGCCGGATCGTAGTCGAGCAGGTCGTAGAGCTCCTCACGCGTCTGCATGAGGTCGAGCAGATTCTCCTGCGTGCCCTCGTCGGCAATCATGCCGAGGCCCGCCTCCATCGCCTTCATTGCGATCCGCAGGAGCGTCACGGGATAGAGCGCAGCCGAAAATCCAAACTCGGAGAGATCCTCGAGGGCGACCAGCGGGCTGACGCCAAACTCTGTCATGTTGGCCAGCAGCGGCGTGCTCGACGATGCGAATTCGCTGGCGACCTGCCGGAACTCGTCCCGCGAACGCAGGGCCTCGGGGAAGAGCCAGTCGGCGCCGGCTTCGCGGTAGGCATGCATCCGCCGCAGGCAGTCGTCGAGAGAGGTCACGCCGCGGGCGTCGGTCCGCCCGATGATCACGGTCGAGGGATCAGGCCGGGCGGCGGCCGCCGCAGCGATCTTCTCGCACATCTCCACCTCATCAATCAGCTGTTTCCCGGCGAGATGGCCGCATCGCTTGGCCGACTGCTGGTCCTCCAGTTGGATCGCCGCGGCGCCGGCCTCAGTGAGCCTCCGCACGCACTCCTCCACCTCGCGGGGGCCGCCAAACCCCGTGTCTGCATCGACGACCAGCGGGATCGCGACCGACCGCGCGAGCAGGCGGGTCTGCTCGACCAGTTGATCAAGCGTGAACAGGCCGATGTCGGGGATGCCGAGCATCCCTGCGGAAAAAGCGGCTCCAGAAAGATAGACCGCACCAAACCCCTCTCGCTCCACGAGCTTCGCCGCCAGCGGAAAGGGGGCGCCCATGATCGCGATCGTCGAATCCTCGACCGCCTGCCGCAGCAAGGCCCCGCGGCCCGGTGTGTCTGGACGGGACGATGAGGGGGTCGGCATGGGATTCTCGGTATCCTATTTGGGAAGCACCACGCATCGCGTGGGAAGACCGAGGTTATAGGGACGGACAATGGCCCGGGAAAGCGACACCACTGCCACCGCGACGCTGAACGACTTCGGTGGCCTCCCCGGCAGCAGATTTGGCGGCTGGCAGCGAGCGATCGTCGAGGTGCTCGCGATCCTCGCGGTCTTCGCGGCCGCCGGGGCCTGGCCGGTGCCCGATGTCAATGAGACGGCCTACCTCACGAAGGCGCGGCACTACGCCGATCCCAACTGGGGCCGCGGGGATTTTTTCCTGGAAACTCCTGACGCCCACGGCGTGTTCTATCGGCTCATGGGGCCGCTGGCGGCGGCGCTGCCGCTTGAGCAGGCGGCCTGGATTGGCCGCTGGCTCGGCTGGCTGGCGCTGGCCTGTGGATTCCGGCATGCCGTCGTGCCGCTCCTGCCGGGTGTGTGGCCGCGGATTCTCGCTGCGGCACTGTTCTCGCTGGCGTTGCGGCACACCACCGCGGCCGGTGAATGGGTGATTGGCGGCTGTGAGTCAAAAGTGTTTTCGTGGGCGCTGGTGCTCGCGGGGCTTGGCGAACTGGGGAGGGCTCGATTCCCCTGGGCATGGCTGGCCATGGGCGGGGCGACAGCGTTGCACCCGATCGTCGGCGGCTGGGGGCTCGTGGCGATGGCCATGAGTTGGTGCGGTGGCTTTGTGACGGGCCGATCGGATGGCGACCGTGGCGACCAGCCCACGGGGCCAATCGCCACACTCGTCGCCAGCCTCGTGCTCATCGTAGTCGGCCTGCTGCTGGCCGCTGCTGGGGTCGTGCCGGCGCTTGGACTCTCCGCTGGAGCCGACGCGGCCATGCGGGCTGCGGCTGCCAAGATTCATGTCGTCGAACGGCTTCCGCACCACCTGCTGCTGCGGACGTTTGCCGACGGCATGGTGGCCCGCCATCTGCTTGCGATCCTGCTCTGGTGGCTGCTGCGTCGAGTTCCTGCGGCCGCATCCCCCGCGGTGCAGGCTGCCCGCCGTCGTGTCGATCGGTTCATCCTGGCGGCGCTTGTGATCTCGCTGGCGGGTGTCGCGATCTCGCTGCTGGAACCGTTCTCGCCGAACACGGCCTACAGCCTGCTGCGGTTTTATTGGTTTCGACTTGCCGATGTGCTCGTCCCGTTCGGGCTGGCCACGGCTGCTGCTGCCGTGCTCATGAACGACGCTGCGATCGGCTCGCTCTTGCCAATGCGGCCTGCTGTTGTGCGAGCGGTTGTTGCCCTGCTGCTCTGCCTCGACCTGGCCAGCGAAAGCCGGCATTGGCCGCTCCCTGGCCGCACGGCGCTGATGGCCCGCAGCGACACGAAGGTCGATGCGGCCCCTTGGCGAGAAATCTGCGACTGGGTCGCTGCCAACACGCCGGCCGATGCCTGCTTTCTGACGCCGCGGGGCGCGGCGAGTTTTACGTGGTGGACCGGCCGTCGCGAGGTGGTGGGCTGGAAGAACAGCCCGCAGGATGCTCGCTCGCTCGTCGATTGGCGGCAGCGGTTTGTGGACTGTTTTTCACGCGACGGCAGCTTCACGAATATGGAACGGTCAACGGCGGCCCTGGGCTCCGAGCGGCTGCGGCGGGCGGCCGAGCAGTATGGCGCCACGCATGCGATCATCCCGCTCGACGTGCCGGGCGTCGACACACTGCCGTTCACACGCCTCCATGCGAACCGCAGCTATGCGGTCTATCAATTGAAGTGACAACGAGAGCCACATCATGACCGCATCAACCCGCATCGAAGGCGTGGCCTTCGATCTCGACGGCCTGCTCGTCAACACGGAGGAACTGTATCAGCACGTCGGTTCGGAGCTGTTGCGGCGGCGGGGCCGGACGTTCGAGCCCGACCTGCTCGATGCGATGATGGGCCGGCCGCAAAAAGTGTCGCTGGCGATCATGATCGAGTGGCATGACTTGGCAGACACGGTTGACATGCTCGCCGCTGAAACCCGCGAGATCTTCGTGTCGCTGCTTGACACGCAATTAAAGACCATGCCGGGAGCCTTGGATCTGCTTGATCTGCTCGACGCCCGGGGCATCACCCGCGGTGTCGCCACGAGCAGCGGACCGGAGTTTGCTCACGATGTGCTCTCGAGAGTGGGGCTGCTGGAGCGGTTTGCATTTGTGCTCACCAGTGCCGACGTCTTGCAGGGCAAGCCGAACCCGGAGATCTATCAGACGGCGGCGCAGCGGCTGGGCATCGAGCCCAGTGGGATGCTGGTGCTCGAGGACTCGCAGGCGGGCTGCAAGGCAGCTGTGGCGGCCGGCGCGGTCGCCGTGGCGGTGCCAGGCGGCCACAGCCAGCGGCACGATTTTAGCGGGGCGAGGTTCGTAGCCGAGACGCTGGCCGACCCGCGGATCCGAGCGTTGCTGGCGGGGTGATGCGACCGTTGGAGGTCGTAGGCCAGTTGAATAAAAGCCCCCGGCGGGAGCCGGGGGACACCGGGTGAGCAGCGGATCCCGGTTGGCACGTCGATCGGTGTGCGGGTCGGGCCGAGCGAGCATGGCAGCCGGGTTGGTGTTCATTCCCGGAGTCCCATCGCTTCCGCTCCGGGCTTTTATGTGTGGGTGCTGCCACCGCTGGCGCAGCGGATCCCCGTTGGCATGGTCGCTTCGTCGCGAATCACCGGGCCACAAAGGCGTAGCTATCGACCGTCGTGCCGTCACCCGCCAGCCGAATCCCGACGGCCCCCGGTGCGGTGAGTGTGGTGTCGTGTGCGGAGGCGATCTTCACCCCGTTGAGGAAGAGCGACAACGAGGAGCCGATGCAGTCGAAGCGGATCCGGCCCGAGCCACCGGCCACGGGAACGGAGGCGAGGAGCTTCCAGTGGATGCCGTTGTTGACCCAGATGCGACCGAAATAGGAGTCGCCGACTTTTTCGAGGCCGGCCCAATACATGCAGTGGTCGACGGTGCCTCTGAAGCGGGCGGCCAGACCGGCCGACGTGCCGGAGCCGATGTTCACCACGGCCTGTGCGGTGGAGTCTCGCACGGTGGCTTGAGAGCTCGAGTCTTTCACGGAGATACCGTAGAGCGTCGCGAGGGAGGCGTCGTTGATCCGCGAGAGGACCGTGGTATCGCTGATTGACGTGTTGCCGTAGACCTGCACCCAGTTGCTCCCGAGGTAGGGGCTGTCGGGCTGGATGAACGCATCGCTGAATGGAGAGGTGGTGGTCGTGGGCGTGGGGGGCGTCAGGGCGATGGCCTGATAGTTGTCGGCGATGGCACCGGGGCCCACGAAGCGGATCCCCATCGTGCCCGGCCCGGTGATCGCTTTGTTGCCGGCCGCCGCGATCTGCCTGCCGTTGAGAAACAGCGTCAGTGCGGAACCCGCGACGTCAAACCGCAGGATGCCAGAACCACCTGGCGACAGTCCGCTGGCGAGGGTCCTCCAGCCGGTGCCGTTATTCACCCAGATCCGGCCAAAGAAGTTGAACCCTGACCGCACCAGCCCCGCGCAGTACATGCGGGCATCCCCCGCACCTGTGTAGCGGGCCACGAGGGCGACCGAAGTCCCGTTCACGATGTTGACGAACGCCTGAGCGCTCGAATCTCGTGTCGACACGCCGTTGAGGGCCATGATCGACACGTTGTTGAAACGCGAGACGGCTACGTTGTTTGTCATCGCAATGTTGCCAATCCGCCTGGTCCACGAGGCCGGCACGAATGGGGTATCGTCGCCGTTGAATGTGTCGGTGAATGGCAGCGTGGCGTTCACCGGCACAGGTGCGGTCAGGGCAACCTGCACATAGTTGTCGAGGGCCGCTCCCTTGCCGGTGAGCCGCATGCCCACGCCGCCGGCCCCGGGGATCGCCGTGTCGTAGGCGCCGGCGACGCGGATGCCGTTGAAGAGGAGCGTGAGCGACGAGCCGGCGACTTCGAACCGCAGCACGCCCGAGCTGGCGGTGATGATGCCGCTCGTGAGGACCGTCCACGCGGCTCCCGTGTTCCGGTAGATGCGGCCGATGAAGCCGCTGCCGGAGCGGGCAATGTTGGCCAGATACATCCGCGTGTCGCCGCCGCCGATGTAGCGGGCGACGAGGCCAACGCTTGTGCCTCCGTCGAGGTTGACGAAGGCCTGGTTCGCCGAATTGACGATCTTGACGTTGTTCAGTGTGGCGATCGCAACGCCTTTGACCCGCGACACCGCCTGCTGATTGACGATGCCGATGCCGCCGATGCGGGTGCCCCAGAAGCCGGAGAGGGCCGGGCTGTCGGGCTGGTTGAAGTTGTCGGTGAAGGGGAGCGGTGCGGGTGTTGGCGGTGTCGGCGGGGGCGGGACTGGTGGTGTGACCGGCGTCAGCCCGAGCGCCACCATGGCGCCGTTGATGTTGAGGCGGCCGCCGGTGACGGTCTTGCCCACCATGCTTGGGATGACGTCGGTCGAGCTGAGAATCGCCACGCGGGTCTGGGCGACCGTGAGGCCTGGCTTGCCAGCGTTCAACAGCGCGATGGCACCCGTGACCTGCGGCGCGGCCATCGATGTGCCCGACAGGTAGCCGTAGGTGCCGCCGGACAGCGTGGAGTAGATGAGACTGCCCGGGGCGGCGAGGTCGACCGAGGTCGGGCCGTAGTTGGAAAAGCTGGAGAGAGTGTCGGAGGAGTCACTGGAGGCGACGGCGATCACGTTAGGAACGTCGTAGCTGCTGGGATAGCGGGGAACAATGTCGTTGTTGGTGCCGTTGTTGCCGGCGGCGGCAACGAACGTGATGCCGGCATCGCCCATGGCGGCGATGGCGTCGCGCATCACCACGGATGCTCCGGTGGAAGCCCCCCAGGAGTTGTTCGCGACCACGATGTTGGTCTCGAAGTCGCGACGCATCATCGTCACGTAGCTCATCGCGGCGAGCGCGGCGGAGACGGTGCCAACGCCATTGTCCCCCAGGATCTTCAGCGGCATCAGCGCCACCTGCCAGCCGAGGCCGGTGACTCCAATGCCGTTGTTGCCGACAGCGCCGATGATCCCGGAGACGTGGGTACCGTGGCCGTAGCCGTCCTGCACGTTGTTGGTGTTGGTGAGGAAGTTCCACCCATAGACATCGTCGATGAAGCCGTTCTTCTCGTCGTCGATGCCGTTGGTGGCCAGCTCGCGTGGATTTTTCCACGTGTTGGCGATCAGGTCAGGATGCGTGAGATCGATGCCCGAATCGAGGACCGCCACCACGACGATCCGGGACCCCGTGGTGATGTTCCAGGCGGTCGGGGCCTGCATGATCGGTGGGGCCCACTGCAGCGGGTAGCCGGGATCGTTGGGAACAGACGATGTCCCCGTGCCAGGGACCGGGGTTGCTGGGCCGGTCGCGGGCGGGGCGTCGATGATGAAGTCGGGTTCGATCGCCAAGACCCCCGGCGTCTGGCTGGCCCAGTCGACGACCAGTTGTGGATCGGCACCGGGAGCTATGAGCGAAAAAAATCCCTCGCCCAGTGATATGGTCGTCCATGTCACCGGCACGAGCGCCGGCGGAATGGCCACCGATCCATAGGGCGTGGCCGATTCGAACTTGCCGTTCCAATAGCCTTCTCGCACATCGGTGAGCTGCCCCTGCCAGACGATCTGATCGATCGGCTGGCTCAGCACGACCGGCGGATCGCCGGCGAGGAGGTGGCGGGTCTCTAACGTTTCAACGTCGAGCCGCCAGATGTGGAGCGATCGCCTTAGTCGCCGCAGCCGATTCATGGTACACGCAGCTCCGGTCGCCAAACGCATCGACCGTCAGCGGTGATGCGATCAGCACAGGCAGTCGTCCATGAATCGATCCGTGGAGACGCGGCTTCCTGCGTCTCCAATCCATGCTATGCACGGAAGCGGCGGCGCATCGCCTGCGGCTGCTCGGGCTGACGATACGCGGCGAAAGTGCACCGATCTGGGCCCGCGGCAGGGGCGGACAGATGGTTGCCGCAGGCGCTCGTTCCGGGGAGTCCCGTCGCTTCCGCTCAGGGCTTTTATTCGTGCGAGACGCGACCGTTGGTGGGTGACGCAACCGTTGGTGGGTGACGCGACCGTTGGTGGGTGACGCGACCGTTGGTGGGTGACGCGACCGTTGGTGGGTGACGCAACCGTTGGTGGGTGACGCAACCGTTGGTGGGTGACGCGACCGTTGGTGGGTGACGCGACCGTTGGTGGTCACGGGCCAGTGGAAGAAAAGCCCCCGGCGGGAGCCGGGGGACACCGGGATCGCGTCAGATACCGGTTGCCATCGAGCTATAGACCCACGCCGAGTCGATCTGCCTGCAGTCGCAGGGCGCGTTCGAAGGCCGGGAAGGGATAGGTCTGTCGCCGCCGTACAGCCCAGCTGAACGTGGAGTCGACGAGCTTTCGGGGCAGTTTGCCCTCGTTCACGAGGCGAGCAACCTCCTCAACGAAGTCGGTCTCCTCGGGCCGACGAGTCTTGAGCCCGGTGTTGAGCTGGTCTTCGAGCGAGATCACCTGGCCACCGCCTACGGGCTCCTCTGCAAAGACTACAGGGCCCGGCAGGGCTGACAACGCGAGTGAGAGGAGCAGGAACACGGCGGGCGAGTGCAGGATTCGCATGGGATTTCGGCTCCTTTTCTGCTTACTGAAAGCGGGCAATCGCATAGCTCTTTTTTCCCGATCGCAGGACGAGCGTGGAGGCGCTGGCGAGATCGTTCGTGGTGAGTCGATGGGCGGGGTCGGCGATTCGTCGGTTGTTGACGTACGCTCCACCCTGTTCGACCGTGCGGCGGGCGGCACCGCGGCTCTGTGCCAAACCTGTGTCGGTGAGCGCCTCGATCAGGAGCAATCCTTCGCCATCGAGCACCGATCGGGAAAACTCCCGGCTGGGTACGTCGGCAAAAATCTCGGCGAGTTGGCTGTCGTCGAGTTGGCCGATCTCGGCGCCGAAAAAGATTTCGGTGGCCTGCCGGGCGGCCGCGAGGCCCCCGTCGCCATGCACGAGCCGCGTCAACTCTTCGGCCAGACGCTTCTGCGAATCCCGCGCGGCCGGCTGGGCCGCCCGCTTGGCATCGAGGTCAGCGAGTTCATCGAGCGACAGAGGAGTGAGCCGGGCGAGGCAGCGGCCTGCATCGTCGTCGTCGACGTTGATCCAGTATTGATAGAAGCGGTAGGGGCTGGTGCGGCGCGGATCGAGCCAGATGGCGCCCGAGGCCGTCTTCCCCATCTTCGTGCCGTCCGACTTCGTGAGCAACGGGCAGGTGATGCCGTGCAACTCCCGCGACCGCAGCCGGCGGCCCAGTTCGATGCCGGCCGTGATGTTGCCCCACTGGTCACTGCCGCCGATCTGCACGCGGCAGTCGAGCGAGTCGGAGAGGTGTACGAAATCCCACGCCTGCAACAGCATGTAGCTGAACTCGGTGTAGGAGAGGCCGCCGTCCCGTTCCAACCGGCTCTTCACCGAGTCCTTGCCAAGCATCTGCGAGAGCGGCACGTGCTTGCCGACGTCCCGCAGGAATTCGAGATAACCAACGCCCCGCATCCAGTCGGCGTTGTTGACGACGTGGTGCGGGGTGACATGGCTGTTATTGCCGGCGTCGCTGAGAAGGATGGCCCGGATCTGCCGTTCCACTCCGGCGATGTTGGCCGCCAGTTCGTCGGGCGAGAGAAGATTGCGTTCTTCGCTGCGGCCGCTTGGGTCACCGATCATGCCGGTCGCACCACCGATCAGGGCCACCGGCTCGTGACCGGCATGGGCCACGCGGCGGAGAAGTACGAGCGCCACCAAGTGCCCCACGTGCAGGCTATCGGCTGTGGGATCGAAGCCGGCGTAGACGCGACGCCCGGGGACGCTGAGCCATTCGCGGAGGCGGGCAGCATCGGTCGACTGGTGGATCAGGCCGCGGGCCTGGAAGTCGGAGACAAGGTCGTGTGTCATTGAAATGGAAGACGTTAGCGGAGCCGGTCGGGGTCACGCGCAGACGACGGTGAACTTTGACTGCCCGAGTTGGTGTACCACGCCGATGGAGTGTGTGTCGTCAAAGTCCGCCGGCGGCGAGCATGAGCCCCGCCGGCGGAGCCTACCGCCACATATCGTCGTTTGCGAAAGGGTGCGCTGGGCCGGCGATCCTGTTGGCGGGCATCGCCTTCATGGCCTGCTCGGCTAGTCGGAGGTCTTCTCGCGAGGTGATCTTGAGATTGATAGGCGAACCAGGCACCACGGTCACCTGCTGGCCGATCGCCTCGACCAGTTGGGCCTCGTCGGTGGGCTGGGAGCCCTGGGCCGCGGCATGGGCGAAGGCCCGCGTGAGCACATCGCGGGAAAACACCTGCGGCGTTTGCGCTTCCCAGAGACCGGTGCGGTCGACCGTTTCGGTGATCAGCTTGTCGGCATTCACTCGCTTGAGCGTGCCCGCGACGGGGATCGCCAGAATCGCGGCGCCAGTCTTCGCACCGGCTTCAAACACCCGGTCGATCCAGGCGGTTGCGATGCAGGGCCGAGCTGCATCGTGGATTGCGATCATGTCGATGTCGGCAGAGAACTTTTCGAGACCGCGACGGACCGATTCGGCGCGGTGCGTGCCCCCTTCGGCGAGCGTGATGCCCATGAAGGCCAGGCTGGCACCAAACTTCTCCACGAAAGCCGCGCGGTCTTCGGGCGAGACGACGACCACAACCTGCTTGACGTCGGGACGGTCGGTGAACTTCTCGGCGGAATGCAGCCAGACCGGCCTGCCGGCCAGCGGCGCGAACGGCTTCTTGTAGTTGGGATCCTGAAAGCGGCTGCTCTGCCCGGCCGCCGCGAGGATCACTCCGAAATTGGGCATTAATCGATCGCCTGATCCATCAAGAGCCGCACCGCCGACTTGGCGACCGGCTTGTCGTGAATCCAGATCGCGAAATCCTCGCCTTGTGTCGCGTAGAGGTCATGGAGCCATTGGGGGGCGTCAGACCGGAGCCAGTCGCGAAACCGCAGCCATTTGGGATTGTCATGACCATACACCTCGCGGGCGACCCAGCAGAAACCGCCGCCGCCGCCCTGCTGACCACCCATGCCGCCTTGCTGGCCGCCCATGCCGCCCTGCTGACCGCCCATACCGCCTTGCTGGCCGCCCATGCCACCCTGCTGACCGCCTGCACCGCCAGCTGCACCACCACCAGCACCACCGCCGCCACCGCCGCCGCCACCGCCACCGCCGCCTTGTGAGGTGAACTGCGTCACCTGGCCCACGCCTGAGAAGAGCGGCTGGGTCTGCACGCGAACATACCGTCGATCCGCGGAGATGACGGCAACCGCCGACATGTTTGTGCCGTCTGGCAGCGTGGAGATGACGGGCTGATATCCAACGGCACCGCTGCGGAAGAACGGCATTCCCGGTGTCCCCGGAGCGCCGGTCGTCCGCGGAGTGCTCCGGCTCTCTGACAGCGAGTCAGACGCACTCGGATCGACGATTCCGGCAAGTTGCTGGCCGAGGATCGTGCGACCGAGTTGCTGCTGGGCGACCACGTCCTGCGCCACCTGGGCATCGAGCAGCGGTTCTTTGCGGCGTCCATCCGGCACCTCGATGCTCACATACGCATCGTCCGCCCGGACCGTCAGTTGTCGTTTCAGCCGCTGCTCGCGGTCAGTGCCGCGGTGCAGGACCACCGTCGCGGTCACCGTATCAGCGGCCACCTTCCCCCAGGCCCGTCGCACCAGGACGCGGTAGGTGCCGGGGAATGCCTCGGCGGCCACGTAGCGCTCCCGGTGCGTGGCGTTCGTCTGATCGACAGTTGCGTCGGTGTCGGCCAGCAGCATGCCACCCGAACTGGAACGCGGCGAGGAGAGCGAACAGACAGTGCCCGGCGGCTCCTCCACGATCAGGTCGATGTCGGCATCGCCGTTCCACGACAACTCCAGTTCGACGTCGCGGACGAGAGCCTGATCGATCCGCGTCTGGAATTCGGCCGCGTCGGTCTGTCGTCCCGCCTGTTCCAGCGAATCGATGGTTGTTTTTGCCAGACGAGCCGCCCGCGTGAAAATTTCCCGCTGATCGGCGGGCCATTCGTGAGCCAAGACTCCGGGGCAGGCCCATTGCAGCGTGGCAAGGTCTTCGGATCGGGCTCCGAGTGTCATCGCGAGGGCATAGGCTTCCCGATTCGACGGGTCGAGGTTTGCCACCTGCTTGCAGAGCCGAATCGCCCGGTTGGGCGAGCCGAATCGCGCGAGATAGTTGGCCAAGGCCAGCAGGTCGGCGGGTGAGGACGCAAATTCCGCAGTCGAGAGGAGGGCACGCTCGACCTCTTCCCGCGGCTGTCCGTCGGCTTCCATCGCTACGGCCAGGGCCTCATACATCCAGGGCTCGGCCCAGCCACAGGCGATTGCTGCCGAGAGCAGATCGCTCGCCCGGTCGAATCGTCCCTGCCGACCGAGGGCCGCGGCCGTTGCACGGAGGCGGGCCATGCGGATCGCAACATCGCGAGCGTCGAGGTTGGAAGGATCGGCAGCGTCGCCATCGGTCCCGGACGGCTTTGCCGTCAGATAGTCAGTAACAGCCGCCCGCATGTCGGTCGAATCAACGATGGACGAGGGCAGGCCGATGTCGTCAAACTGGTTCTCGGGCTTTGCAGTGTTGTTCGCAGTCTCAGGAGCGGTATCACCGACGCTCGGTTGCGGGCTGCGGGCTGCAGGTTTTCCAGCCGTGGCACGCGGATTTTCAGGCAGGGTTGCCGAATCGGGCTTCTCGCGCCGGGCTACCCGATCGCGGGAATCAGAAATCTGGAACGCGCCGCCGCCCATGCCGCCGCCGCCCATGCCACCGCCGATGCCGCCACCCTGTCCGCTGTTGATGGACTGAGCACCACCCATGCCGCCACCGGTCTGGAACGGATTCACGCTCCCCGCGGTGAGCGGCATGACGAGGTCGCCGACCGGATAGACTTTGATGACGAGGTTTTCCGCCGCCTTGTCCTTGGTCGTGATCAGCATGACCTCATCCTTGATGAGGTAGGTCAGGTCGATATCGCCCAGGATCAGCCGCAGCGCCGATCTCAGCGAGATCCCGGAGACATTCTGGGTGACGACCGTCGTGTCGAGATCAAGGCCGGCATCCTCGAACGCCCTCTTGTCGGCCATGATCGGGATGTCGTACTTGTCCTTGAGCTGATTGATGACGTCCCGCAGGGGCGTCTCCTGGAAGTTCAGCTCGTCGACCGTCTGGTCGAGAGCGTCGTAGAGCTTTTTCTCGGATGTGCCGGGATTGGCGAGGTCGATCGACTTCCATTTCTCACGCAGTTTTGTGATCTCGCGCCAGCGGTCGGCACTCGGATAGTAGACGGGTGGCTCATCGACGAACGGGATCGCCGCCACATCGACTAGATGCAGCGCATCCATGAAATTCCGCTGCATTTCGCGTCGGAATCGCATGTTCTGTGTTTCGTAATGGAGGATCCTCGCGACGATCGGCGCCGTGCGGGCAACTTCTCGCGCGGGCATCGGCATTGCGTAGTTGCCATAGATGTTGGAGGCCTGCACGCCCATCTCCACGGCGATTTCCTCGGCTTCGACAAATTCATCCCGCTCGCGTTCGTGGCCGAGTTGTGTGGGCGGCCGCTGGTAGCGTTCCTCGATTCCCTTTGTCAGAAGCGCGTCGTAGCGGTCGACGAGTTGCTTGAACCGGTCCTCTTTAGCCCGCAATTCGCCGTCGAGCCGCTGCCGCTCCCGTCCGATGGAGGCCCGCCGTTCGGCGGCCATGTCGCACTCGATCTTTTCCCGTGAACGCACCACCGATTCACGAATGCTCATCTCAATCTGCCGGGAGAGGCGGTCTCGCATGGCCGCATTGAGGTCGTCGGAACTGTTCACGATCTGCTGGAGCTCCTTCAGATCGGTCCGCGACTGGTCGGGGTTTGTCATCATCAGGTGGCGGGCGTTGCGGAGCCGCACGGCGGTCTCCTGCTCGAGCTGTTGGGCGCGGACCTTGCGGAGTGCCGTGACCTCGGCGAGCTCGTCGGAATCGAAGTTGGACTCGGCCGGAGAGAGCATCTCTGGCGGCAGTTCTTCGGCCTGCATTGCGGGGAGTTGCTGGGCAACCGAGTGCATCACCGCGGCCGCTGTGTTGTCGGGATCGCGGCGCAGGGAGGCCTGGGCCAGCCGCAGCGCGGCATCATGGGCCCCGACTGCCTCCGCCTGTCTCGACAGGGCGGCGAGCGTGGCGGCTTCCCCGTGGATGGCACGGCGGGCCAAGTCGAGCCCCTCGCGGCCGAGGAGCGGCAGAAAGACCCCGGAGCTGTCACGGGCATTGCGGGCGAGTTCCTCGAGGTAGGCATGTTCGTCCTGGTGCTTCGATGTTGGCAGCTCGAGTGAAACGGGGGGCGCGGTGAGTGCGGCTGTCCCGGCATCGAGCAGCATCTCGATCGATGCCGAATCAAGAGGACCCTCGACCAACACGACCGAGTCGCGATCGCCGCGGAGCGGCGGCATCCGCGCCGGCAGCATCTGCAGCCCGGTGTCAGTTGCTGTGCTGGAAATCGCCACCTGCTCCGGCCAGACGGTGGCGGCAACTGCCAGCTCCGCCATCTTTGCACCGACGTCCTTGGCCGACGTGGCTTCGTCGGGGACCAGCATCATGCCGCCCGTGGCACTGGCTATGGCCGCGAGGCAGGGCCAGTTGACCTGCGGGCCGATGCCGATCGCAGAGAATGTGATGTGCTTGCCGCGGAGTGTCTCCAACACCCGCTGGAAATCGCGAGGATCAACGCCGCCGAGTCCGGGGCCGTCTCCCACGTAAACGATCGCGCGGCTGGTGGCGGAATCGGCTGCCCGCGTTTCGCCGAAGAGTTCTGTGGCGCGATCGAGAACCTCGATCAGATCGGTGGAGCCCAGCGGAGTTCGGGCGGCAAGGGTGTCGAGTGCTCCCTGAAGCGACGGGGCACCGGCGGGCACAAAGCCCTCGGCCAGCGGCACGCAGGTGACATCGGCAGCCGCAGCGAGGTAGCGATCTGCGGGGCGCGCAGACTCGAGCATGCCGGCCAATGCTTCACGACCACGCCGGCCAAAGTCTCCCATCTGGCTCGCGGACGTATCGACCAGGACGAGCACGCGGGCTGGAGCTGGAGACCCTGCGGGCGGTGACCAACGCAGACCGATGGCCGTCACTGGCGCCGTGGATTCGTTTCGGCGGAAGCTTTCCACGAACGACACGCTCACCGGAGCGGCCTGCCCGCCGGGTTGCCGGTCACCGGTGGCGGCTTGGGAGACTCCACAGATCAACGCCGACGCCAGGACGGTCAGGCCGATTGTGAAGCCGAACGTCAGGCCCATGCCTCGGTTCGCGTGGCGATGGTGGAAAAGGCTCGCTGCCATGGGATTCTCCGAACGTGCGCTGTGATGAGTCGCCGGGGCACAGGGAGCCCCATCCCGTGAGCATATTTGGAAGGGTTCCAGCCGCCAACGTCGTTATGCCCGGCGGTTCCTGAGATTTTTGGGTTTCTGCGGGCTGTTGGGAGGGTGATCCACCAGTGGCATGCACCAATTTTGGGTTGGAGTGGCAGGGCGGCCGCGGATACTGTCCGGTGGTCTCAGGGTGGAGTCACGCCAAGGCGCCGGGAGTTGGGATCATGTGGTGTTCTTTTTTTCAGGCTGGTATGCCGGGCTGCGGCGACCGGATCCAAGGCAAGAATGCAGGCAGGGCCGCCGTTTTCCTGGCCGCGGCCTGCGGCATGGTGCCGACCGTGCTCCTTGCAGCAGAGCAACCCGCGACTGAAATGCGGCCGTTCGTAGACGACGGTTCGGGCCGCAGTTTCACGCCTGAGGAAAGAACGAATATTGCTGTCTACGAGGCAGTGAATCGCAGCGTCGCCAACATCAACACCAAGGCCACGGTGGCCAGCGGACTGTTTCTGCTGGAGGTGCCCTCCGAGGGGGCAGGTTCGGGCATTGTTCTGGATAAGCAAGGGCACGTGCTCACCAACTACCATGTGGTTGAGGGGGCGAAGGAGATCCAGGTGCTCCTGTTTGACGGCTCTTCGCACAACGGGAAGTTGGTCGGTTTTGATCAGGCCACCGACGTGGCTGTGCTCAAGGTTGAAGCCCCGGTCGGCCTGTTGGTGCCGGCGGTGTTTGGGAGTTCAAACAATCTTCATGTCGGGCAGCGAGTGTTTGCCATCGGCAACCCCTTTGGCCTCGAACGCACCCTCACAACAGGCATCATTTCGAGCCTGAATCGCTCCTTGCCAACGCGGAGCGGCCGCACGATCAAGTCGATCATCCAGACCGACGCCGCCATCAATCCGGGCAACTCAGGAGGTCCACTTCTCGACAGTGGTAGCCGGCTGATTGGCATGAATACGGCGATCGCGAGCCGCACGGGCCAGAGTTCCGGCGTGGGCTTTGCCATCCCAGTGGGCACGCTGGCCCGCATTGTTCCGCAGCTGATTCAGCGAGGGAAAGTGATTCGGCCCGACGCCGGGATCGCCAGGGTGTATCAGACCGACAAGGGGCTCTTGGTCGCGGCGCTGGCGCCCGAAGGGCCTGCAGAACGGGCAGGCATGCGGGGCTTCAAGGTTGTCCGCGAACGACGCAGGCAGGGGCCGTTTGTCACGGAATTTGAGCGGGTCGATCGGTCGGGCGCGGATCTGATCGTTGCAGTGGCTGGCGAGGCTGTCCGGACTGCGGACGATTTCCTGTCCGCCATAGACTCGCGGAATCCCGGAGATCAGGTGCTGATCGCCGTGGAAAGAGAGGGGCATCGGCTCGATCTGCCCGTCATTCTCGATGCAGAAAAATAGGCGTTCCAACGGTGTTGCAGGGGTTCCGTCGACCTGGCGGGAGTCGCTTTAGCCAGTGTTGAAGCCAGCCCGAGGTGGCCGAAAGACAGTGGGAAAAAAATTTTTGGCGGGTTGTTGACGAGGCGATTGACCAACCTCGCCCTCACTGCTAAACTTCACGCACCCAAGGACGGCAGTCGTAAGGTTGCCGCCCTCGGGTTGTTCATTGACAATTCGGCAGTTGATCTCTTTCGGTTTCGGCCGGCACGCGATCGTGACCGGCACCGACTCAGATCATCAAAACGTCACCTCTTCGGAGGTGTCCAGAGATGATCTCGGTCGGCAGGAAAATAAAGTTAGGTCAGATCTCTTTCAGAGATTTCTTCAGGTTGCCCGCCCTTAACAGGGTGTGCTCCTGAAGTCGGCAAATCAATTTCTCGTACGCAAGTGCGAGATGACAAGCCAATCAATTGAAGGGTTTGATTCTGGCTCAGAATGAACGTTGGCGGCGTGGATTAGGCATGCAAGTCGAGCGAGAACCGTAGCAATACGGGGACAGCGGCGAAAGGGACAGTAATGTGTAGGTACCTACCCCTGGGTTCGGGATAGCTGCGGGAAACTGCAGGTAATACCGAATAATGTCTCCGGACCAAAGGTGTGATTCCACCTGGGGAGGGGCCTGCATCCTATTAGCTTGTTGGCGGGGTAACGGCCCACCAAGGCAACGATGGGTAGCGGGTGTGAGAGCACGACCCGCGTCATTGGGACTGAGATACTGCCCAGACACCTACGGGTGGCTGCAGTCGAGGATCTTCGGCAATGGGCGAAAGCCTGACCGAGCGACGCCGCGTGCGGGATGAAGGCCTTCGGGTTGTAAACCGCTGTCGTTGGGGAGGAAGTGCAGGGGGGTTCTCCCCTCTGTTTGACCTATCCAAGGAGGAAGTACGGGCTAAGTTCGTGCCAGCAGCCGCGGTAAGACGAACCGTACGAACGTTATTCGGAATTACTGGGCTTAAAGGGTGCGTAGGCGGCGCGGTAAGTTGGGTGTGAAAGCCCTCAGCTCAACTGAGGAACTGCACTCAAAACTACCGTGCTCGAGGGAGACAGAGGTAAGCGGAACTCAAGGTGGAGCGGTGAAATGCGTTGATATCTTGAGGAACACCGGTGGCGAAGGCGGCTTACTGGGTCTTTTCTGACGCTGAGGCACGAAAGCTAAGGTAGCAAACGGGATTAGATACCCCGGTAGTCTTAGCTGTAAACGATGAGCACTTGATTGAAGGGTCCTCCATAGCCTTTCAGTCGTAGCGAAAGTGTTAAGTGCTCCGCCTGGGGAGTATGGTCGCAAGGCTGAAACTCAAAGAAATTGACGGGGGCTCACACAAGCGGTGGAGGATGTGGCTTAATTCGAGGCTACGCGAAGAACCTTATCCTAGTCTTGACATGTATGGATTAACCCTGTGAAAGCAGGGCCACGCCTTCGGGTGGAACATACACAGGTGCTGCATGGCTGTCGTCAGCTCGTGTCGTGAGATGTCGCGTTAAGTCGCTTAACGAGCGAAACCCTTGTCACTAGTTGCCAGCACGTAATGGTGGGGACTCTAGTGAGACCGCCGGCGTTAAGCCGGAGGAAGGTGGGGATGACGTCAAGTCCTCATGGCCCTTATGACTAGGGCTGCACACGTCCTACAATGGAGCGCACAAAGGGATGCAAAACCGCGAGGTCGAGCAAATCCCAAAAAACGCTCCCTAGTTCGGATTGCAGGCTGCAACTCGCCTGCATGAAGCTGGAATCGCTAGTAATCGCGGGTCAGCATACCGCGGTGAATGTGTTCCTGAGCCTTGTACACACCGCCCGTCAAGCCACGAAAGTGGGGGGCATCCGAAGTCGCTGAGGTAACCGCAAGGAGCCAGGCGCCTAAGATGAACTCTGCGATTGGGACTAAGTCGTAACAAGGTAGCCGTAGGGGAACCTGCGGCTGGATCACCTCCTTTCTAAAGGATATCGCCGATTCAGATCCACGGATCTGGAAAGGCAGCCATGGGTGGAATGGTTTTTGGTTCGTGTTCGCACGAGCTTCAAAGATCTGGAATCCCATGGTCCAAAAGTCACGAAGATCAGAGTTAAAAGCCTGATACTTCATAGCTTATTGTGGAGACGATCGTGCTTCCGTCGCGTTGGACTGCCTGAAAGGGCGGACCATATGTGCGGGAGATGCCGCCGAAAGAGATAGCTGGTTTCCGGGATTCGTCCCGGTCGCCGGCACAACTGCCACGATCCAGTGAACAACAGGACCCGCTGGGGCTCGGCCGAGCCCCAGCGGGTTTCTTTTTTTGGTGGAGGTTGTTTTTCAGTTGCCTCGATTTCAGTTGTCTTGATCAGATGGTCACGGCAAGGGCCTCAGGTGCAGGTGCCCCTTTCGCGACGTGGGCGGCACGGTACCATGCTGGCTCTTGAGTGAGACGAAGGCCCCCATCCCAGCTTTCAGTAGGTACGCCATGATGCTGCAGTCGATAGCCGGTGTTGCTCCGCCCGCGGTTTCCGAGGTGACGGTGATGACGGTCTGGCCATCGGTGGGGTCGACGTCACTCGGTCAGTGGCTCGGCAGGCTGTATCGGATCAAAGACGGATTCGGCGTTGTGTCGATTGGTCGCCTGGCACTGCTCGCCACGATCCCTTTGGGGATGATGGTGTATCTGACGATGCGGCTGCCGTGGGCGATTCGGCGCTACCGGCTCACGAACCGACGTGTCACCGTCGAACGGGGTATCAGCCCGAAGGTGGAACAGTATGTGGACCTCGATCGTTTCGATGCGATCGACCTGATCGTACAGCCTGGGCAGGAGTGGTATGACTGTGGCGATCTCGTGTTTCGCCGCGGGCAGATCGAGACACTCCGCCTCTCCGGCGTGAGTCGCCCGGAGCCCTTCAGGCAGACCTGCTTGAAGGTGCGGCAGTCATACGTGAGCGTGAAGGCCGCCCAGCCTGAACCGGTCGGCGCTGCGTGAACTCTGGCAATCCTCGCCGGTCGGTATGCCCTCGTCCACGACTGCTTCGCAGGATGCGAAGCGCAGCACCAGCAAACTGCGTTTGCCAAGAAAAAATCGCACGATGCGATGTTTTTCGTTTAAACCGCCCGGCGGCTGGCGACCGGGCCGCGGTCGCGGATCGCAAGAGCGATCGCCTCGCGGGCTTCGTCGTCGAGTTCGCAGGCCAGAGCACGGGCATTGATCTGCACCTGCTCTGGACAGGTGGCGCCAAAAAGCACGCAGGTGATGCCGGGCTGCTCGGCTGTCCACGCCAGTACGAGGTCGGGCAGTTCGCAGCCCAGCCGGGTCGCCATCGGCCGCAGTGAATCGACAAAGTCGAGGTTGCGCTGAAACTCGTCCCCGGTGAACATCGGATATTTATGGCGGCTGTCCGAGGTGGGAAACACCAGGTCGCGGGGCATGAGGCCAGCCAGCAGGCCCTTCATCAGCGGCCAGTAGACGAACATGGCCACGCCGTGGCTGTGGCACCACGGCAGGATCTCGGCGCTGATCTCGCGTTGCAGCATGTTGAAATGCATCTGGCAGGCGGCGAGCGGACAGGCGGCGGCAAACCGTTCCAACTGCGGCAGCGAGACGTTGGAAACGCCGACGGCGCGGGTTTTCCCCTCTGCGAGCATCTCCGACAGGGCCCCGGCTGACTCCTCAATCGGAATCGTCGGATCGGGGGCGTGCAGGTAGAGCAGATCAAGGTGATCGGTGCCCAACCTGGTCAGGCTCTCTTCGACCTCGCCACGAATCCTTTCCGGCCGGCCGTCGACGCACTGCTTCCGCCCCGGCTCCCAGTGGATGCCGCACTTGCTGGCGATCATGGCTTTTTCTCGCTGGCGTCCGGCGATCGCCCTGGCGATCGCCTGTTCGCTTTCACCAGCTTCGCCATAGCAGTAGGCGGTGTCGAGGTGCACGATACCGGCGTCGAGGGCGGCTGCCACCGTCGCCACGGCCGCACCGGGCGTGATGCCAGCACGGGTCATTCCCGACAGGGGCCAGCAGCCGAGGCCCAGCGGACCCACTTCAAGCCCAGATCTTCCCACGGCACGGGGCGAAGTATTCATTTGGGGGCGGCTCCATCACGAGAGGTGCAAGTGGCGTTCGGTATCAGCCGCCCGTCGGCTCTGGAGGAAACTCACCGGTGGCGAGGAATCCCGCCACCAGATCAGCGGCATCGCGGCGAAACAGCAGCATCGAGTGCAGGCAGTGAATGGTGATGTGCGCGTGCGGCACGGTAGGCCGCGTGCTTTCAAGAGCAACAAGGGCATCCCGGCTGGCAGCGATGACGCCGACATCAATGTCCGCCGGCATGCCGAGCGAATTGACCAGGCTATCGCGGGCGGTGGTCAGTTCTGACACCGGCTTGAGTATGCCGCCGAGCATGCCGACCGTGGCATTGGCGACGAACGAACCGCGATTGGGGGGCGCTAGCATCACGAACCTGCCGAGCTTCCGGGGCCGGAATCGATCGAGCGCCGCGCGGGCGATGATTCCGCCCATGCTGTGCGTGACAAGGTGGATCGTGCCCACGGCCCGATCAGCATCGAGCCGGGCGAGTTCGAGGCTGAATGCCTCGGCATGCTCGAGAATGGAGCAACGCATGTCCCAGTAGCCCCATGGTTTTGCCAGGTAGCCACGGCTATCGAGCCGCTGGCCGAGCATGGACATCATGAAGGGGTGGGCGAGGAACCCGTGCACGAGTGACACGCATTCCCATGGGGTTATCGCAGCGATGCCAGCCGCGGCGTCCGGTGTCGCCGCGGCCTCAACGGCCGGGCGAGGCATGCCGGATCCGGGTGTCATGTCGGCCGTCCGGCAGGGCGGGCGGCAGGTGCCGGGCAGCAGTCGAGAGGACAGACGTCGTGATTCGCCGGCAGCATGCCGATCGCTGCCCGTTCGCTGAGCATGCCGTTCCGCTCGGCGATCAGGTCGCGAACCATGCCCACAAAGGTCGGATCGGTGCCGACCGTCGCCGCCCGGACCATCTCAACACCCAGCTCACGGCAGAGGTCGGCCGCTTCGGTGTCGAGATCGAAAAGCACCTCCATGTGATCTGAAATGAATCCGATCGGGGCAATCACAAGCCGCCGGCCACCGCGGGCATGGAGATCACGGATTGCGTCGCAGATGTCGGGCTCCAGCCACGGCTGGGTCGGCGGGCCGCTTCGGCTCTGATAGACGAGCTTCCAGTCGGTGACTCCTGCCTGCTCGGCAACGAGGCGGCAGGCCTCCGCCAATTGCACGCCATAGCGGCAGCTCTCCGCCATCGACATTGGAATGCTGTGTGCCGTGAACAGCACGGGAACGACGGAGCGGGCATCTACCGGAAACTGTCCGAGGGCCCGCGTCACGTTGTCAGCCATGGGCCCGACAAACCCTGGATGGTTGAAGAAGACGCGAATCTTGTCGATCTGCGGCGCCCGATCCCCCAGCTCAGCACAGGCCGCCGCGATGTTTTCTCGGTACTGACGACAGCCGGAGTAGCTGCTGTAGGCGCTGGTCACGAAGGCGATCGCCCGCTTCACGCCCGCATCGGCCATCTCACGGATGGTGTCTGTGAGCAGCGGATGCCAGTTGCGATTGCCCCAGTAGACAGGCAGGTGCGGTCCACGCCGGCCGAGTTCCTCGCGGAGTGCGGCCAGCAGAGCGAGGTTTTGGTCGTTGATCGGGCTCTTCCCACCGAAGTGGTAGTAGTGCTCAGCCACTTCCAGCATTCGCTCCCGCGGCACGTTACGACCGCGGAGCACGTTTTCCAGAAACGGCATCACATCGTCGGGGCCATCAGGGCCACCGAACGAGACCAGCAGAACGGCGTCGTAGGCGTCGGCCATGGAGGTGAACTGGAAAACCTGACGGTGAGCTGCGGCAAGACGACGTGCGGATGGAGAAACCGAGCAAATGACCCTGACGGGATTCGAACCCGTGTTACCGGCGTGAAAGGCCAGTGTCCTAGGCCCCTAGACGACAGGGCCGCACGTGTCCCCAAGCATACCGTGAACTGGCCGTTCGAACAGCCTCTCATGGCGGCCGAAATCGCAGGCCAGGGGCACACTGGCATTTTTCGCTACGATCCGAGATCGTGGTGCGGTTCTTGTGCCAGGCACTCGCCTCGCATGACGCAGCAAGTCACGGAAGCGGCTCAGCCCGAATGCGGCTGGTCGCCGGCGACGGAATCGTCTGCGAGCCGACCTTTGCCGGAGTCGGCATCGACGGATTCGACAACCGTCTCGCCTCTGGCAATCGCCTCGAAGACTTCCTGCCTGTGCACGGGCACCTCCTTCGGTGCCTCCACGCCGAGCCGAACCTTGTCGCCGCGGATTTCGACCACCACGATCGTGATGTCGTTGTTGATGACGATGCTCTCGTCTTTTTTCCGCGACAGAACCAACATAGAAACCTTCCTTGGCGGTCCGAGCGAGCCGTTCTCTCCGCACCGCCAAACGCCGCAGTGGCGAAGACAGGGGAGCGGCGGTGACTCCGACGCCTTAAATATAGGTGCTTATGCCGCTTGGTCAAGCAATTCCTGGGCCAACCGAGCGGGATATCTGCGGGGAATGGCTGGGCCACGCCGGTTTTTCACGGCTGTCGCCCACTCGGGAGAGGGGATCTCGGGCTGTGGACAGTCGGTATCCCTCGCAATCGCCGGACAGTTGGACGCGGCTGTGCGGGGGACGCTGAAGGGCGTGAGTGAGTCGGCGGAACCCATTCGCTACCGCAGAAAACAGCACCGCCGCTTGTTGGTGCGGAGGTGGTCCATATACTCTGCCGCGAGGCGCCGTTGAGTGGTCGAAGCTCCGCGGTGAAGCCATTGATGCCCCGGTGGGGGTGTCGCAGCAAGGGATGCCTCGTTCCGGATGCTCCGTCGACTGGAAGTGCCATGCGAGAATGGTTTCGAAACCTGTACACGGCCGTGCGGACCGTGGCGGAAGGCATGCTGGTGACCCTGAAGGTCTTCAGCAGCACGTACGATCAGAAGCGCCGAACGTTCACCGAGCACTTTGAGTATCCGGAGCTGCCGGCACCCGTCGCGGCCCGCTACCGCGGCTTTCATCGCTACGATCTCACCACGTGCATCGCCTGCGACCAGTGCTCCAAAGCCTGCCCCGTCGATTGCATCTACATCGGCAAAGAGCGGGTCAGCGGCGGCAAGGGCTTCCGTGTCAGCGGCTTCACGATCGACTATTCCAAGTGCATGTTCTGTGCCCTCTGCGTGGAGCCTTGTCCGGTGGACTGCATCTTCATGGGGTCGACGCTCGACCTGAGTTGCTACAGTCGCGACGGCACGATCGTCGACTTCGCCCGACTCCCCGTGGACGTTGCCTGGGGGCGCTCCACGCTCAATCCGACTGCCGTGGCAGCCTCGAAGGTGATCGTCGATCCGGTCCACGGCGGCCCCAACCAGTGATCGCCCATACCAGTTCCACTGTTGAGTGATTCCCGATGCATCCTGTCCTGATTGCCGGCTATGTCGCGCTCTTCGTTGCCCTTGGGGCGGCGTTTCTCTTTGTCAACCTGTTGGTTGGCTGGCTGGTGCGGCCCAGGGTTCCGAATGCTGAAAAACTCGAGGTCTATGAGTGCGGCGAGCCGACGATCGGATCGAGTTTTGTTCAGTTCGACCTGCGGTTTTACGTGGTCGCGCTGCTGTTCATCATCTTTGATGTCGAGGTCGCGCTCTTCTTCCCCTGGGCCACAGTCTTCGGCAAGGCCGTGCAACTTTCCGATCCCGCTCTCGTGACCGTGCAGGCCGATGGTCAGACGCTGACCCCGGCGGCCGCCGGGCTGATCAGGGAGTTTGGTGTCGAAAATCCCGCCGTTCCGCTCTTTCCGGAATGGTCTGGGGGTGCTGCCGAGGCCGTCACACATGCCGGAACTCTGCTCGCCCGGACGGCGGCGGTGGATATGGCGGCGTTCTTCGCAGTGCTGTTGGTCGGTTTCGCCTATGTCTGGTACCGCGGCGATCTCGACTGGGTGCGTGCCGTTTCTTCGCAGGTGGCTGCCGGGCAAAACTCGGGTACGAGCGGGCGAAATACGGGCGGGTAACGGTGGTGGGCCCCTGCCCCCTGCCGTTGCTGGATGAGGTTCAGGCGGTCGCTCGCCGCCAGTCTGAAACCGTTTTCTTTCGAACTCAACAACGCGAATTCAACGAAGGTCCGTCATGAGAGGTTCATCATGAGAGGTCCAGGATTTCTGGAACAGTTGGAGACGGCGCTGCCCGGATCCGTTGCCGGCAGCCGTCTCGATGCACTCGATCCCTGGATCGAGATCGAGCCGTCGCGACTGGTCGACGTCTGCCGCTGGCTGCGGGAGAAGAGCGAGGTGCGATTCGACGCGCTCGAGTGCATCACCGCCATCGACTGGTTTGAGCCCGATTCTAAAAAGGCGGCCAAGGCGACCTGGCAGCCCCACACAGAACTCGTCTACCACCTCTGGAGCACCGCTTCGCGAGTCAGCATCGTGCTGAAGGTGAAACTGCCGCGGTGGAAGGGGGACGTGCCAGGCCAACTGCCCGAGGTGGGCAGTGTGACGGGCGTCTGGCGCGGTGCCAACTGGCATGAACGAGAGGTGTATGACCTTTCGGGCGTCTGGTTCACGGGCCATCCCGACCTGCGGCGAATCCTCTGCCCGGAGGATTGGGAAGGTCATCCGCTTCGCAAGGATTACGAGCAACCCCTGGAATACCACGGCATTCGTGGCCGCTAGTATTCGCGTGATCGACCGTCATCGGCTTCCGACAAGGATCAACATACGACCATGGCTCAATTGATCGACGACGACCCGCGGATCATCGAATTCGACGTGCGCACGGACGAGATGCTCGTCAATATGGGGCCGCAACATCCCAGCACGCACGGCGTGCTCCGTCTTGTGTTGCGGACCGACGGTGAAATCGTCTCCGAGGTGGAGCCGCACATCGGCTATCTCCACCGCTGTGCGGAGAAGATCGGCGAAAACCTGACGGCCCGGCAGTGGATTCCCTACACGGACCGGATGGACTATCTCGCTGCCATGAACATGAATCTCGGCTGGTCGCTGGCCGTCGAGAAGCTCATGCAGTATCAGGTGAGCGAGCGGGCGAGGCATCTCCGTGTGCTCATCGCCGAGATGGGGCGGATCGCCAGCCACCTTGTCGGCATGGGTGCTTACGGCCTCGATCTGGGCACGTTCAGTCCGTTCCTCTACGCCTTCCGCGAGCGGGAAAAGATTCTCGATCTCTTCGAGGAGGCCTGTGGTGCGAGGCTGACCTACAGCTACATCACGGTCGGTGGTCTGACCGCAGATCTTCCGCCCGGATGGCTGCGGAAGTGCGAGGACTTCCTCGATCAGTTCGAGCCGATCATCAAGGAATACCATGCGCTGCTCACCACCAACGCCATCTTCGTGAAGCGGACGGCCAATATCGGCGTGATGTCGCCGGAATTGGCGATTGAATACGGCTGTTCGGGGCCGGTGCTGCGGGGCAGCGGTGTCGATCAAGACATGCGGCGCGATGGCGAGAGCATCTACACCGCGATGTACGACGGCTACGCTTTCGAGGTCGCCGTCATGAAAAATGGCCACTATCCTCGGGATCACCAGTATCCGCCGGTGCCGGCCGACGCCGTGATCGGTGACTGTTGGCATCGCTTCTTCGTGCGGATGCTCGAGGTGGTGCAGTCGATGGACCTCGTGCGGCAGTCGATCGACCGTTATTCCGCCTGCAAGGGGCCGCTCGGCGAACCGGTCAAGCTGACCGAAAAGATCCCCGCCGGCGATGCCTACCTGGAAACCGAGTGCCCGAAGGGCCAGATGGGTTTTTATCTGGTCAGCGACGGCTCGGCCATTCCGTGGAGGGTGCGTGCCCGTTCGAGTTCGTTCTCGAATCTCGCCGTCACCCACGAGCTCTGCCGCGGCTGCCTGATTGCCGACGTGCCGGCCATCGTGGGCAGTCTCGACATCGTGATGGGTGAGATCGACCGCTAAGCCGTTTTTTCCCTGGCACTTGTGGATTGAAGCAACTTGGTACAAACTTCGTGCGAAATTTCACGAAGTCTGTTTGCCACCGTGAAAATCGTTGTTTGGACGGCGTTTTTGCCCGTCCGGCGACCCAACCCGAAACCCGGCCCGACATACAAAACCGATGGCTGATTTTCTGATCAACACGGTCGGCCTTCCCGAGTGGTTGGCCTGGACAATTACGGCCCTTGTCGCCGCCGCGCTGATCCTCAACGTGATCGCGGGTGGGGCGCTCGTGTTCATCTGGGCGGAACGAAAGATCGCTGCTCGGATTCAGGACAGGCTTGGCCCCACGCGGACAGGTGGCCGGTTCGGCTGGCTCCAGTCCCTGGCTGACGGCATCAAACTTCTCGCCAAAGAAGACCTGATGCCTGAGGGGGCCGATGGGATGCTGTTTCGGCTCGCTCCCTACATCAGTTTCTGTGCTTCCTTCTGTGCGTTCATCGCATTGCCTTTCGCGTTTGACTTCGTTGGGCAGCGGCTGAACGTGGGCGTCTTTTTCGTGGTGGCCGTGCTTGGGCTCGAGGTCTTCGGGGTGATTCTTGCCGGCTACGCATCGGCCTCCAAATGGTCGTTGTTCGGTTCCATGCGGGAAGCAGCTCAGGTCGTGAGCTATGAGGTGCCGCTGGGCATGTGCGTGGTCGTGCCGGTGATGTTGGCCGGGAGCATGGATCTGGTGACGATCGCCGAGAAACAGTCCGGCTGGCTGTCGAGCTGGTATCTCTTTCACGACCCCTTCACGTTCGTGATTTTCTGGGTCTATGTCACCTGTGCCGTCGCCAGTGTGAACCGTGCCCCATTCGACTTGGCCGAGGCCGAGAGCGAGCTCGTGGCCGGCTTCCACACCGAGTATTCCGGTCTGCGGTGGAGTTTCTTCTTCATGGCCGAATACGGCTCAATGTTTCTGGTCAGCGCTCTGGCAGCGGTGCTCTTCCTGGGAGGCTGGAACGGGCCGATCCCCGTGGCCACGCTCCTCGGACTGAGCGAAGGAACTGGCGACACGGCCAACTATTTCGTCAGGCTGATCGGCTGCGGCAACCTGCTCCTGAAGGCGACGCTCGGCGTGCTGCTGATGATGTGGGTGCGGTGGACGCTGCCTCGGCTCCGGATCGATCAGGTGATGACCACCTGCCTGAAATACTGCACGCCGATCGCCGCGGCGATGTTTGCCGGTGCCATGCTCTGGCAGTTGGCATTTCCGGGCGGTGTCGTGAGAGGGATTTCTCGCCCGGCGGGTGAGATTCGCGAGGGCTGGTTGGAGGGGCCCGGTGGGCTATCCGCCGGTCGTGGCGCAGTCGGTGCCAAGCCGACGGCCATACCATCGGCGGCAACCGGCACCCCGGTCGTGCCGACTCTGGAGTCGTCGATTGAATCCCGCGACGTTGTGAAGGTGGGGTCATGATCACGAGCCTCCTCGCCTCCGCCGTGCCGATGTCGGGCCTGCTCGCCGCGTTGCCCGTGGCAGCTGTCAATTGGCATTCGGTCTTGTTCTTGCTCTTTGCTGCCGTGGCGTGCGCATGTGCGGTGGCCGTCGTGCTGGCCGACAACGTCGTTCGAATGGCCTTCTATCTCGTGCTCTCGCTGGCCGCGACGGCCGGCCTTTTCTTTCTGGCTGGAGCTGAGTTCGTCGGGGCCATGCAACTCATGATCTACGTCGGCGGCACGCTCGTGCTGCTGGTGTTTGGCGTGATGCTTACAGCCCAGGCGCCGTTTGTGGCGATCAAGACGTCGACCGGTGACCGGGTGCTGGCCGGCATGGTGGGGGCGGCGCTCCTGGCCGTGCTGTTGCAGGCAGCGTTTCGCGTCGAGCCGTGGCGCCGGCCGGCGATGGCAGCCGTGGCGGCCCCCGCCGCGACTCCGATCGGAATGGCACTGCTTGGGGTGCGGGTGGATGAGCCCGTCGCGGGCGCACCTCCGGCGGCGGTTCGCAGTGGCTATCTGCTGCCTTTCGAGATCGTGTCGGTGCATCTGCTCGTGGTGCTTGTCGGTGCGGCCTATCTCGCCCGTGCGAAGCGTCGACGTACGCCGCGGGCGATTGACGTGGCTGCTTCTTCAGTGGGCCCGGTGGTAACCGCTCGCGAGGCAGCCAGGTCATCCGCGTCCGCGCTCGCATCGGGAGGACAGCGATGAATCTTCTGACGGCTGGCCTGCCATCCACCGCCATCCCGCTGTTCGCAGGGCTGCTTGATGCTCCTGTAGGCGTGGCGCACTACCTCGTCGTGGGTGCCATCCTGTTCACCTCTGGCGTGGTCTGCATGGCACTCAAGCGGAATGCGCTCGGTGTGTTGATGGGGATCGAGTTGGTGCTCAACGGCGCCAACGTGAATTTTGTCGCATTTTCGTCCCCCTATTTGCGCGGTGAGGGGTCCGCTTCGCTCGGCCTGGACGGGCAGCTGATCGCGCTCTTCGTCATCCTGCTGGCTGCCGCCGAAGCCGCGGTCGCCCTGGCGATCACATTGAACTTCTACAACAACCACGCGACCGTCGACATCGATCAGGCCGACGACCTCAAGGGCTGAGCCGCCACCGCGGCACGTGACCATGGATCTTGCCTCCCAACTCCCGATGCTGCTGGGCCTTGCGTGGCTCGCGCCGCTCGTCTCGTTCGTGGCGATCCTGTTCTTTGGTCCCCGGATGGGGCACCATGGCAAGAACGCCGCTTGGGTGGCCACGGCGGCCATCGTCACGTCGCTGGGGCTCTCCTTGGCCGCCTTCGGCATCTGGCTGACGGCCCATCCGGTGACGGCCGTGTCACACGACTCGCATGGTGCCGCTGTCGATGGGCATGCAGCCGACTCGCACGATGCAAACGAACACGAATCGCATGGAAACGAAGCCAATGCTGACCATGGCGACCATGCCGACCACAGCGGCCAGCACGCCGCCGTTGTGCCGGCGGCCTATTCCGGTGACTGGTACACGCTGTATCAGGGCGGTTCGCTCCGGCTCTCGATTGGCTGGTACATCGATGCCCTCACCGTGATGATGTTCGTGGTCGTGACCTTCATCGCCACGTGCATCCACGTCTATGCCTCGGGCTACATGCACGATGAGCTGCACGATGTCACCGACCACGAAGTCCATCTGTCGGACGGCGGCCACCTGCATCGTCCCGGACGCTTTCCGCGGTTTTTTCAGGCGTTGTCTCTGTTCTGCTTCTCGATGCTCGGCATCCTGATCGCCGGAAACCTGGCGATGGTCTTCATCTTCTGGGAATTGGTCGGCATCTGTTCCTGGTTTCTGATCGGCTTCTACTTCGAGCGGAAGAGTGCCTCTACGGCTGCCAACAAGGCGTTCATCGTCAATCGTGTCGGCGACTTTGGAATGCTCATCGGCCTGATGGCTCTCTGGGGTGCGCTTGGCACGCTGCATTTTGCCGACTCGCCCGCTGCAGGAGCTGGCGGCCAGACGGCGCCTGGGCTTTTTAGCCTCGTCAGGCCCGCCGAATCGGGTCATGCCCTGCAGGTTCCTGATGGCATGGTGAAGTTCGCCAATGCGAGCGGAGTGAGCCAGATAGCACTGGATAATGCCAGCCGTCCCGGCGACGGTGCCAACGAAATCGCCAGCCGAATCCGTGATTGGCGTTCGGAGGGATATGGCCGTTGGCTCTTGTTCATTGCGGGCGTTGGCATCTTCTGCGGCTGTGTCGGCAAGAGCGCCCAGTTTCCTCTCTTCGTCTGGTTGCCTGACGCCATGGAGGGCCCCACGCCGGTCTCGGCGCTGGTGCACTCGGCGACGATGGTGGCCGCGGGCGTCTACCTCGTCGGGAGGTTCTACCCGGTGCTCACCCCCGATGTGCTCCTGGTGATCGCCGTGATCGGCGGCATCACGCTGTTCATCGCCGCCACCATTGCCCTCGTAGCGAACGACATCAAGCGGGTGCTCGCGTATTCCACCGTGAGCCAGCTTGGCTACATGATGCTGGCACTCGGCGTCGGTGGTTGGTCAGCGGGACTCTTCCATTTGGTCACGCATGCGTTCTTCAAGAGCCTGCTCTTTCTTTGCTCGGGCTCCGTGATCCATGCCTGCCACACCAATGACATGCGGAAGATGGGTGGTCTCGCCCGGGTGATGCCCTGGACCGCCGGCACGATGCTCGTGGGCTGCCTGGCGATCATCGGGGCGGGCATTCCCTTCGTGATCGGACTCTCCGGCTACTACTCCAAAGACGCGATCCTTGCACAGGCGCTCTCGTATTCGCAGGCGAACCCGTCATGGTCGATTCTGTTCTACGCGGTGGCTGGCGGTGCCTTCCTGACGGCGTTTTACATGTTTCGGCTCTGGTTCATGACCTTTGCCGGCGCGCCGCGCGATCATCACATCGCCGATCATGCCCACGAGTCGCCGAACGTGATGGTGGTTCCGCTCGTCGCGCTGTCGGTGCTGGCAATCGTGGCGGGCTGGACGCTTCCCGGTGGTTTCGGTCTCGCGAATCTCCTGGAGCAGGCGCGTCCTGCCGGTACCGCGGCGACGATGAGCGACTCGTTCCTCTTCGGTAATCTGACCGTGCCGGCAGAGCATCTGAGCCATGAGGGCGCCATTCACGTCACCGCGACGCTGACTGCCTTTACGACCGCGGCGGCAGGCGTGCTCCTCGCCGCCATGATGTATCTGTGGCGGATCATCTCGCCCGAGATGGTTGCCTCCGTGTTCCGGCCGATCTACTCCTTCCTTGCCAACCGCTGGTATTTCGACGAACTCTACAACGCCATCTTTGTGCGTCCTGTGTTCGCCGTCGCCAGTCTGGCCAGCGGTACCGATCGCGGAGTGATCGACCGGCTGATCGACGGCATCGCCTGGTCGGCCCGGCAGTTGGCCGGTTTCGATGCCTGGATCGACAGGAATCTCGTCGATGGTCTTGTGAACGCCACGGCGACGGCCACCTGGAATGCAGGCCTGGAACTCAAGAAACTGCAGACCGGTCGTCTGCGTCAGTATGTGATGTTCATCGTGATCGGCACGGTGGCCCTGTTCGTCTTGGCGAGCATGCTGTTTCGTGCCGCGCTCGCCGGCTGATCGTCGCCTCTTTTTCGTACGGGATTGCCCACAACCTTTCAGTCCATTCGCCCGAACGCCCCAGCACTCCTCGCTCCCCTGACGGACTTTTTCATGTCTCCCACCGATACGCTCACCCAGCCCGCCCTCTGGCCCCTGACGGCCATCGTCTTCCTGCCCGCGCTGGTCGCAGCGTTTCTGTCGCTGCCGATCGTGCCGAAGGCCCGCGAGGAATTCATCCGCTGGACCACACTGCTCACCACGGCCGTGGTATTCGTGCTCTCGCTCTGGATGGCCGTGCCGGCGCTGTTTGGACCGACCGGTCCCGCGCAGTTCCGCCTGGGCGACCCGTCGATGCAGGCCGTGGTGAAGTTGCCCTGGATCGAATCCTTCGGCATCGAATACCTGCTGGGCGTCGATGGCATCAGCCTGCCGCTGGTGGTGCTGACCACGTTTCTGTCGATGCTCGCCGCCGCCGCCAGTTGGCCGATCTCAAAGCATGTGAAGGCGTATTCAGTGCTGTTCCTGCTGCTGGTCACCGGCATGCTCGGCGTCTTCGTGTCGCTCGACTTCTTCCTGTTCTACGTGTTCTGGGAAGTGATGCTGCTGCCGATGTATTTCCTGATCGGCATCTGGGGTGGCCCGCGCCGCGAGTATGCCGCGATCAAGTTTTTCCTCTACACGCTGCTCGGGAGCGTGCTCATGCTGTTGGCGATTCTCATGCTCTATTTCACGAGCGACCTGCGGCTGCTCTCGGATGAGCAACTCGTGGCCTCGCACGTTGTGAGTCCGAGCCTGGATGGAGCGGCCCGCACCACGGCACTCGAGGCCGTTCGTTCGGCTGGTCGGCCGCTCCACACCTTCAACATTCTGGCCCTCGCTCAGATCGGCCAGCTGCCCAACTCGCCTTTTGCGGCAGCCCAGGTCTGGGGCATGAGCCTGGAGACGTGGGCCTTCCTGCTTCTGCTCATCGGCTTCGTCATCAAGGTGCCCGTGGTGCCAGTGCACACCTGGCTGCCCGATGCGCACGTCGAGGCGCCGACGCCGATCTCGATGATCCTGGCTGGCGTGCTCCTCAAGCTCGGTGGTTACGGCATCCTGCGTATCTGCTACCCGATCTGTCCGGGAGCTGGGCTGTCGCTGGCATGGCTCGTCTGCGGGCTGGGCGTGGTGTCGATGGTCTACGGCGCGTTTGCGGCCCTGGCTCAAAAGGACTTCAAGCGGATGGTCGCCTACAGTTCCGTCAGCCACATGGGCTACGTCATGCTTGGTCTGGGCGTGTGGAGTGCCGTCGCCGGTCAAGAGTACCGCTGGGACGCCTGGGCGCAGGGTGTGAACGGTGCCATGTTTCAGATGCTCGCCCACGGCATCAGCTCGGCCGGGATGTTCTTCATGGTGGGCGTCCTCTATGACCGAGTGCATCACCGCAATCTCGAGGAGTTTGGCGGCATCTTCGGCAAGATGCCGGTCTACAGTGGCCTGGCCATTGCCGTCTTCTTCGCAGGTCTCGGCCTGCCCGGCCTCTGCGGCTTCATCGGCGAGGTGCTGGTGACCCTCTCTAGTTGGAATTACAGCCGCGTGCTGGCGGCCATCTCGGCGTTCACGGTGATCCTCACGGCCGCCTACATTCTCTGGGCGATCCAGCGGGTCTATCTCGGCGCTGAATACAAGGGGCCGCACGGAGACCACCTGACGCCGATCACGCCGCGTGAACTGGCGATTGCCACGCCACTGGTGTTCTTCGCGATCCTGTTCGGCGTCGCGCCGCAGATCCTTTTCAACTACGTCACTCCGACCGTCAATCGACAGGTGGAAACGCTGGCCGACTGGACCCGCCGCGTGCACGACGCTCCGGCCGCGCCGGCAGTGGCCGCCGTGCAGCAGGACATGGCGGGCCAGACAGCCCGGTAGCCGCGACCCGCCTGTCACAGGAAATCAGACCGTGAACCAAACCATGAACTTGGGCTCGCTCATCACAGGTTCGCTCAACGACACGCTTGCGGTGTCGCTGCCCCTGTTTCGCACCGAGCTCTGCCTCGCCGCCACCATCGTGCTCGTGCTGCTCTGCAGGATGCTGCCGCTGCTACGGCGTCTGGATGCGGGGCTTGTGGCGTTGGGGGGTGTCTGCTTTGCCCTCTGGTTTGCCTGGAACGACATGCGGGGAATCCCGGTTGGCGGCCTTCAGGATGGCAGTGCGGGTGGTGCGGCAATCGTCCGTCAGGAACTCTTCGGCGGGCTGCTCGTGTTTGACTCGCTTACCGCGTACATACGGCTTCTGCTGATGGGTTTCCTCGCCGTCTACATCCCCTTCACGAAGGCGTCGGGCATTCCGGACCACGAGGACGGCGCCGACTTCTACACGCTCGTGCTCGGGGCCACGCTCGGGATGTGCCTGATGGCCTCGGCCAACCACCTGCTGATGGTCTTCATGGCGGTTGAGATGGCCAGCGTGCCCTCCTACGCCCTGGCCGGCCTGCTCAAGGGCCGCAAGGCGAGCTCTGAGGCGGCCCTGAAATACGCGGTCTACGGCGCGGGGGCCGCGGGCATCATGCTCTATGGCATCAGCCTTCTGGCGGGCCTCCTGGGCACCTGCCACCTGCCGAGCATGGCGGCCGAACTCTCGCGGGTCGTGGATGCTGGATCGGCAAGCGGGAACGTCATGGTGCTCGCCCTTGGCGGCCTGATGGTGGCGGTCGGTCTGGCATTCAAGCTGTCGGCGGTGCCGTTCCACTTCTGGTGCCCCGACGTGTTCGAGGGAGCGGCAGCCGAAATCGGTGGTTTTCTCTCTGTCGCGAGCAAGGCAGCCGCCGTGGCCCTGTTGCTGCGGATCTGCTTCGGCCTTGGTGTTCCCACGACCGGCCACGGCGCCGTGGCGGCGATCGGAGCGAATCTTGCTGAGTTGGGGTCAACGCGACACTTCATCGTCGCCGTCGTCGGCCTGATGGCCGCGGTCACCTGCACGCTCGGCAATCTCGCCGCCTATGGTCAGACCAACATGAAGCGGCTGCTCGCCTATTCGACGATCGCGCACGCCGGCTACCTGATGATGGCAGTGGCAGCGGCGGTGGCGATGGTGGGCATCGATCCGGCCGGGTCGCGTGACGCGGTCAGCGCGGTCGCCTTCTACCTCGGCACCTATCTGTTCATGAATCTTGGCGCCTTCGCCATCGTGGCCCTGCTGCGGAACAGGCTCCGCAGCGAAGAGATCGATTCGTATGCCGGTCTGGTGCGTTCGAGTCCGGGGATCGTCATCGCTACTGGCGTGGTGCTCGTCAGCCTGATCGGCCTGCCGCCTTTGGCCGGATTCGTCGCCAAGTTTCTGGTGTTTTCCTCGCTCGTGCAGGCGATCACAGCCGGTGCCGAACGGCCGCTGATGCTCGTGCTCCTCGTCGTCGGCGGCTTCAACACGGTGATCAGCCTCTTCTACTACCTGCGCGTGCTCAAGGTGATGACCTTCGATCCGCCTCCCGCCGACCGACCGGGGGGCGAGTTTTCGCTGGTATCGCTGCCGGGGGCGATTGTCACGGCGCTCGTCGTGCCGGTCGTGGTGCTCGGCATCTTCTGGTCGGGACTCTACGCCTGCGCACAACTGGCCGGTGCCTTCGCATCCTGACCGGAAACCACCATGCCATCCTCCGATCCCCTCTGCCGCCTGCTTGACGTCCTCCAGCCCTCGCTGGCGATGTATCTCGCCGACTCCGGAATCTGGAGCTATCCGGGCCGAGAGTCGATCAAACTGGCGTTGGCAGACCTGGTCGGCGATCACCGCAGCCTGGTGGAACGGGCCGCGGTGGCCCTCGAGGACCGGGGCATCATGGCGGCATCCCACGCCTATCCGATCGGGTTCACCGGCTGTCACGACGTTGACATGAAGTCGCTCCTGCCGCGAGTCGTTGCCGGCTTGCGGGGCCAGGTGGCGGCGATTGACACGATTCTCGAATCGACTGCCGGCGATGTGGTGGCGGATGAACTTGCCCGCGAGGCAAAGGCCACGTCGCTCGGCCATATCGACGTCATGGAGCAGGTGGCAGCGTCGACATCCTGATCACCTCCGAGAGGGCGGCCTTTTCGGCCGGTTCATGGAATACTTCGACAGCCACTGCCATCTCGACCCAATGCGATACGGGGACGAAGTCCCTGAGGTGATCGCCCGGGCTCGTGCCGCCGGCGTGGTCGGCATGACTCTGATTGGCACCCGTGCCTCCGATAGCGAGGCCGCCGCGGAATTGGCGTCACGGGAGTCGGGCCTGGTGGCGGCTGCCGGCATCCATCCGAACGACGTCGCCGCGATCGAACCCGACGAGTGGGATCGCATCACGCGGCTGGTTGTTTCTGGCCGGGTCGCCGCCATCGGCGAGACCGGCCTCGACTGGTATCGCGATTCTGCACCGCGCGAGGTGCAGCGGGAGTTCTTCGACCGCCATATCCGGCTCGCGCAGAGTCTGGGGCTCCCGCTGGTCGTGCACACACGCGAGAGCATTCGCGACACGCTCGACACGCTGCGAGAGTCGCTGGTCCGCGGTCCGCTGCAGGTCGTGCTCCATGCGTTCACCGGCACTCCGGAGGAGGCTGCAGAGGCGGTGTCGCTCGGCTGCTATCTCGGCTTCGCCGGCATGGTGACCTTCCGTTCGGCGGCCAATCTGCGGGAAGTGGCAGCAACCGTGCCAGCTGACCGGCTGCTGATCGAGACAGACAGCCCGTTTCTCTCCCCGGAACCGCTGCGTGGCCGGCGGAACGAGCCGTCCCATGTCGTGCATACCGCCCGCTGCCTTGCCATCGCACGAGGAGTGGCGCTTGAGCGACTGGCCGCAGAGACCACTGCGAACGCGCGGCGGGTGTTTCTCCGGCGCTGACGACGCTACGATTTTTCCGGACCGCAGGCCGGCCTGAAGTCCGGACTTCACACCCAGCGAGGAGATTCAACCATGGTTCGTACCCCCAGCACGATGCTGCCCCTCGGCACGACGGCCCCCGATTTCGAATTGCCGAACGTCGATGGGCGGTTGGTGGGGCTGGCCGAGGCGGCCGGCCCGCAGGGCACCGTGGTCATGTTCATCTGCAACCATTGCCCGTTCGTGAAGCACGTGGCCGACCAACTGGCCACGCTGGCGCGAGACTACCTGTCGCACGGCATCGGCTTTGTGGCCATCAGCTCCAATAACGTCGCTGCCCATCCGGCCGATTCCCCCGAGCAGATGGTGCGGGAGGCTGAGGAGCGGGGCTATCTCTTCCCCTACCTCTACGATGAGACTCAGGACGTGGCCAAGGACTACCACGCCGCCTGCACACCCGACTTCTACCTCTTCGATGCCGAAAAGAAGCTCACCTACCGCGGCCAGCTCGATTCCAGCCGGCCTGGCAACGGCATTCCCGTGACGGGCAGCGACCTGCGGGGGGCGATCGACGCCCTGATCTCCGGTCGACCGTCAGTGGTCGACCAGAAGCCGAGCATCGGCTGTAACATCAAGTGGAAGGCCGGCCATGAACCGCCGTACTTCCACGCCTGAGGCGGCTCGTCTGCTTGTCCCGTGGACACGCGCCGAAACTACCGCCGCGGTCCGTCCGTAGGGCGGGATTGGCCGTTGTTGCCGCGGCCGGAAAGCCTGCCGACGTCCTGCGTGTCGCCCGGTTCCAACCTGGAAGCCCTGAGGTTCTCCCGCTGGATCGCCTCGTAGACCTCCTGCCTGTGCACAGGAATCTCGGTCGGAGCGTTGATGCCCAGCCGGACTTTGTCTCCCCGGATGTCCACGATCGTGACGACGATGTTGTCGCCGATCATGATGCTTTCGTCACGTTGTCTGGAGAGCACGAGCATCGCTGGTTCCTTCCTGATCCTTTCGTA
>CANFQO010000025.1 GCA_947449135.1 Planctomycetaceae bacterium
CACCGCGAACTCCAGTCCACCGTCAACCGCTACGGTGAACGCAACATCGACCTCGTCTCCGGATTCGCCGAAAACGTCGAAATCCCGGAGACATTCGTCGACTACTCCGCCACCCCTCGCGAATACTCCCTCTCTGCCGTCCAGACCGTCGTCCGCGTCCACACACGCGTCTCCGACCTCTACAACGGTCCCTACGATCAGCTCGAAGAGCAGATGCGGCTCACCATCGAGGGCATCAAGGAACGGCAGGAGTGGGAACTCGTCAACAACACCAAGTTCGGACTCATCCACTCCGTCGATCCCGCCATGAGGATCAGCACCCGATACGGTGCTCCCACTCCTGACGACCTCGACGAACTCCTCGCGCTCGTCTGGAAAAAGCCCGCCTTCTTCCTCGCCCACCCAAAGGCAATCGCCGCCTTCGAGCGCGAGTGCACCTGGCGCGGAGTGCCACCAGTCACCGTCGACCTCTTCGGAACCCCCGTCATCATGTGGCGGGGCGTCCCGATCGTTCCCTGCGACAAGCTCGAGATCAAAGGCCGCTACCAGTCCAACCAGTGGCTCGGCACCACCAGCATCCTCCTCGTCCGCACCGGTGAGGCTGATCAGGGAGTCGTCGGCCTCCATCAAACCGGCATCCCAGGCGAGATCATGCCCAGCCTCTCCGCTCGGCTCATGGGACTCGACAGCCTCGGCGTCGCCTCCTACCTCCTCACCCTCTACTTCTCGCTCGCCGTCCTCACCGACGACGCACTCGGCGTCCTCGAAAATGTCGAGGTCGGCTACTACCACGACTACGACCACCGCAAGACGACACCGAAGTAATCCGGTCGACAGTAATTAGGTCAACGCAGACACCAAACACACACGCACTCGCCACGCACACAGCCGCTCGCCTTTATCCACCGACCGGGAGCCCCCTGGGCCATGGACTCCATTCCTTCTTTCGCAGCCTCCGAACCGTCGCCTGAGCAACTCTCGCGGATCGCCGCACAGTTGGTCGCCGAGGCCACTGCCTCGCCTCAAGCCGCCGGTCCGCACGCCCCCGCGGCTCTGCACAGCATCCCGCAGCCGCATGCCATCCTGCAGCCGCATGCCATCCTGCAGCCGCATGCCATCCCGGCTCCGCATGCCATCCCGGCTTCGCACACGATCCCGGCTTCCCTTCCCCCCACGACGGCCCACGCCCTTCCGGCCGCTTCCACGGTATCTGCAGGCTCAGCCGGTGCGATGCCCATCGCACCGGCCTCCGCATCAACGCAACCCTTCGCCCTGCCCACGCAACCGTTCACCCCGTCGATGCAGCCGTTCGCCACGCCGACTGCGGCACCCGTGCGGACTGCTTCCGCGCCGCTGGAAGACTTCAGCGGCCTGAAATCCTTCGTGGCCCGCATTCGCGGCAGCGATGCCTTCGCGACCCAGTCGCCACGGTTCGATGCTCCCGCCCCTTCCGGTGTCGCCGGCTTCGGGTTCTTCGACGTTGACGCGGTGCGTCGTGATTTTCCGGTCCTCCACCAGAAGGTTCACGGCAAGCCGCTCGCCTGGTTCGACAACGCGGCCACGACGCAGAAGCCGCAACACGTCATCGACGCGATCTCACACTTCTACGCACACGACAACTCCAATATCCACCGTGGTGCCCATACGCTCGCGGCGCGGTCGACCGATGCCTACGAGCACGCCCGGCGGACCGTGCAGACGTTTCTGGGGGCGTCGAGCCCTGACGACATCATCTTCGTCCGGGGCACGACCGAGGGGATCAACCTCGTGGCCCACACCTGTGGCTCGCTCCTCTCGGCGGGTGATGAGATCGTGCTCACGGAACTCGAGCACCATGCCAACATCGTGCCCTGGCAGATGGTGGCCAAGCAGACCGGCGCCATCATTCGCGTGGCACCGATCGACGACCGAGGCGAGGTGATCCTCAGTGCCTACGCCGCCCTGCTCGGCCCGCGGACGAAATTCGTCTCGCTCTCGCACGCCTCCAACAGCCTCGGCACGATCCTCCCGGTGGAACTCATGACCGGCATGGCAAAGGCCCGCGGGGCCCGCGTGCTCGTGGACGGAGCCCAGACTGTGTCGCACTTCCCGGTCGACGTCAAACGAATCGGCTGCGACTTCTTCGTCTTCTCGGGACATAAGATCTTCGGCCCGACGGGCATCGGCGCGGTCTACGCCACGTCGGAGGCTCAAAGCTCGATGCCGCCGTGGCAAGGCGGCGGCAACATGATCCGCGATGTGACGTTTGAAAAGACGATCTATGCCGACCCGCCGGCGAAGTTTGAGGCTGGCACGCCCAACATCGCCGACGCGATCGGCCTCGGTGCCGCGCTCGACTATGTGACGCGGCTTGGCCGCGAGCGGATCGCGGCCTATGAGCATGAACTGCTCGAATACGCGACCCGTCGCCTCACCGCGATCAACGGTCTGCGGTTGATCGGCACGGCGGCTGAGAAGGTGGGTGTGCTGTCATTCGTGCTGCCGGGCCGCGACGTGATCGAGATCGGCAAGGCACTCGACCGCGAGGGTTTTGCAGTCCGTGCGGGCCATCACTGCGCCCAGCCGTCGCTGCGGCACTTTGGTCTTGAGGCCACCGTCCGTCCGTCGCTGGCCTTCTACAACACCCGTGACGAAATCGACCGCCTCGCTGACGCGGTCGCCCGCATCGCCCGGATGTGAATGGCGGCGCTGCCGTGCCGTCGGTGCCGCTGCGTTCCGATGCGTTCAGCTAACGACTCTTTCGCGGTCGTGAGAAGACGCCGTCGTCAGCGCGAGGCCGCCAGCAGCATGGTCGCGGCGTGAATGTCGACGATCGCCTCCAGATCCTGGCAATAGCCGCCGCCGCAGACGATGGCTACTGGCGTGGCAGCGGCCGTGGCTGCTGCCAGCACCATTCGGTCGCGCTCGAGGAGTCCGGCCTTTGACAGCCCGAGCCGGCCGAGCCGATCGCCTTCATAGGGATCGGCGCCGGCAATGTAGAGCACGAGATCGGCCTGTGCCCGAGTGAACGACTCGGTCAGGGCCGGCTGCAAGGCCCTCAGATACTCGTCATCCCCCGTGCCGTCCTCGAGGCCGATGTCGAGCGAACTGGGATATTTCCGGAGCGGGAAGTTGCGGGCGCCGTGGATCGACATCGTGAACACGGTCGGGTCGTCGGTGAAGATTTCTGCGGTGCCATTCCCCTGATGCACGTCGCAGTCGAGGATTAGCACCCGCTTGACGATGCCGCGGGCCTGCATCTCCCTCGCCGCCACGGCCGTGTCGTTGAACACGCAGTAGCCCTCGCCCCAGCTTGTGCCAGCATGGTGCGTGCCTCCGGCGAGGCTGGCGGCGACGCCGTCCTCGAGGGCCGCAGCTGCCGCATCGACGGCGGCACCAGTGCTCCGGAGCGATCGCTCAACCAGTTCGCGGCTCCAAGGAAACCCGATCCGCCGGACCTCGTCCCGCGAGAGCGTGCCCGCCAGCACGCGGCCGAGATAGTCCCGCGTGTGCACTCGGAGCAGTTCGTCATCGGTCGCGGCATGCGGCTCGATGAATTCAAGCGGTGCGCCGGTCAACGCATGCTCCTCCAGCCGCCGCCGCAGGAGCGTGTACTTATCGATCGGAAACCGGTGCCCGTCAGGAAGTGGCAGACGATACCGGTCACAGGGGAAGAGTCGCATGGAAGCCGATTCTAGGCCGGTTGCAGCCAGACATGCCCCGGGCCCTCCCGGACAGCGGCCGGTGCGCCAGCTCGCGGCATCTCCTGCCCTGTTTCTGTGCAGCCAGACCGGCTCTGCCCGCACGGTGAAACAGACGGACTTGATGTTTCTACCGGGAAAACGCGGAAGTCCGCCCCGGCAGGGGATGCCGTCACTGGAATGGCACGCAACGTGCATACCTCTTTCGACGTTGGGCAGACGCTGAACAACCAGCCGAGCCTGGCCGCATGCGTGGAGCACACCGCCGATGCATCGCCTTCCCAATCCGCCGAAGCTGCCGGTGATCGGCATGGCTGAGACCAGATCACGCGGTGGCGCCAAGACCGTGAAGGGCCGCGCGTGGATGATGGTCCTCGCACTCCTGGCTGCCTGCGGCTCAAGTGGTGATTTCATTCTGGCCAATGAACGTGCGACCTCGGTCGCTCTCGAAACGACCGCCGAACCGGACGCTGCTGGCAACATTGTCGTCCATGGAACCAGCCAGTCGCGGGGCGAGATCATCCGCAATCATGCTGAGAAGATTCGACGCGAGGCCTTCTCCACTCTCCTCGGGGAGACTCATCCGAAACCCTGGCTGGTCCGCTGCGAGATCCATGTGCATGCCTCCTCGGAGGCTTTTGCGGATGCCGTGGGCGGCCCGCCCGCTGAAGCCCGCGGGGCGACGTCGCTGGAATTTTCCGGAGACCGTGTGGTCACCCGCAGAATCGACGTGATGGGAGATGGCCCCGCGACGGTGCCCGATTCAATCGATCACGAACTGGTTCACGTCGTGCTTGCCGATCATTTCGTCCACGCAGCCCCGCCACGCTGGGCCGACGAAGGCCTCGCGCTGCTGTTCGACACTCCTGAGAAACAGCATTTCCATGAGGCCGATTTCAAAGAGGCGCAGCGTCGTGGCCTCATCTGGACAGCCTCAGAACTCATGGCGATGGAAGAATATCCCGCAGACACAGCCCGGCAAAGGGTCTTCTACGGCCAGAGCGCATCCCTCGTCCGCTGGCTGATCGCCCGCCGCGACGCGGCCACGTTCATTCGTTTCCTGGACGATTCGGCGAGTGTCGGCATGGAGGCCGCGCTCAGTCGTCACTACGGCATCGATTCGTTGGCTTCCGTCTCATCCGCGTGGAAGGAGGTGGCTCCCATTAACACCCTTGGTCTCTCAGAACGTCGGTGATGAACTGAAGGTCATAGTCCTCCAGATCGTCGCCTCATCTCTCCAGGTATTACCGTTTCAGAAACACCGAGGGCCCGGTGCGATTCGTCGCACCGGGCCCCTCAACGTTGATGGGTCCGTTGGCGTGGCGTGGCTTACCCGTAGCTCAGCGGCCGCTGCCGTAATGCCCCACAGGCTTGGCTCCCGCATGCCGCCAGGTGGCCTCGCCATTGTGGGGACCATTGCGGCGGACGTCACCGCGGGCAGGGTTCACCGAGAAGCTGCGATACGACCGCGTGGGCTGCACCGTCCGCACCTGAGCGGGTGCCGAACTGACGACACCCTGTGATGGTTGTGATGTCACCTGCTGGGCCATCACCTGCTGCGTAAAGAATCCGCCGGCCAGCAGGGCCAGCGTCACAATGAACTGTGTAGAGCGAGTCATGAGCGTTTCTCCCCGTACGATCCGTAGTTTGATGTTTATCCCTCTAGAGATCCTACGGTCGTCGTCGACCACCGGGCCAATCGGGCACCAGCGAATCGCTACCCCTTGCAGCTTTGCAAGCCAATCCCTCAGGCCCGCCGAATGACGGCAAACCACGCCCTGGCCCCGCCTGGACCGAATTCCGCCCCTGGAATTCCCGGAACGACCTCGAAAGAGGCCGGTTTGATTGTCTCGACCTCCCAGCCGGTGGCGAATGCCTCCCGGAGTTCCCGTTCGCTCACCCGCCGCGGGCCATGCTCCCCAGGCTCCGCATCAGAGAAGCAGAGCAGAAATAGGCGTGCCCCAGGTTCGAGCAGTCGGGTGAGCGCCCCTACGTAGGCCGCCCGCCCGGCATCGTCGAACACGTGAAACAGACCACAGTCGGTCACAGCGTCGAACCGCTCCGGGATCTCGCCGACGGCGACTGCATCCATCTGGAGAAAGTTCACCGCCGACCCCTGCTCGGCGGCCTTCCGCCGGGCCGCCTCCAGCGGCTTCTGGAGAAAATCGACGCCCGTGACAGTGCGGCCCTGTTCGGCCAGCCAGAGGGCGAGGTCGCCTGTGCCGCAGCCAATGTCGATCACCCTGCGTCCGATCGCTTTGCCCGCCTCGACGAACGCCCGCTGTGGCCGCCCGATATCCCAAGGGGCTCGCGGCGTGGCGTAGTAGCCCTTGAAGCGGTCGCGCGGCGGCAAGCGGGAATCGTGGGTCATGATCGTCGTCTTTTTGAATGAAGGCCGACCGAAACACCTCGTGCCCGACAGGCTGCGTCACACAGTCTAGGCCTTCGCTTCGTCCTTCCGGCCATCGACCAGCACGTCGATCGTGCCCGACTCAACCCGATAGAGCCAGCCATGGATGCGGGGAATTTTCCCCTTGGCGTGCTGGTTCTTGATGAGCGCGAGATTCTTGAGGTGCTTGATCTGCAGCTTCACATTTTCAGCCGTGAGCACCTCGAGTTTCTCCTCCCGTGACAGGTTGCGTTCGGCCGCGATGCGATCGGTCACGACCTTGGCGCCCGAGGCGATGCAGAGCCAGTCAGCGATGTAGTTTTCGTGCACGCCGTCCTCGATCGCGGCGATGCCGCCACACCGAGTATGGCCGCAGACGATGATGTCCTCGATCTTCAGATGCACCACGCCATATTCGAGGATCGACGAGATGTTGACGTCGTTGAAGGCGACGATATTGGCGACGTTGCGGTGCACGAACATGGTGCCCGGCTTCGAACCGGTCATCTGATGCTCGCTGACGCGGGAGTCTGAGCAGCCGATCCAGAGCACCTTGGGCGTCTGCTTGGCGGCAATGGTCTGGTAATAGTCGGCGTTGGGCCGGTATTCCTTCTCGACGAACTCCAGGTTGCCTTCGAGTAATTGATCGATCATGAAACGCAACTCCTGGGGGGATGATGGGGCCGCTAAGACTACCGCGCCGCCCGTCCTTGCCGCCACGGCCGCCTCCCGGCGGCTTTTCCCCTTGCAGACCGGTCACAATCCAACGACATTTTCACCTCGAACACGGTCTCTCTCTCGAGAGCCCTTCAGAACCATCAGGACACCCCTGCCACATGAGCCCCGAGACATTGCTCCAGAATTGGCAGGCGGTCCTGACGGCATGCGTCGTGTTCTGCACTCTTGCCGCGTTGCTCTTTGGCCAACGCGGCCCCGACATGGCGATGATCGGCGGGGTCGTGGTCTTGCTGGCGGCGGGCGTGCTCGCTCCCGATGAGGCACTCAAGGGGATGAGCAACGAGGGCATGATCACGGTGGCGGCACTCTTCGTGGTGGCCGCTGCCGTGGAACGGACAGGCGCTCTGGCCGCTCTCGTTGACCGGGCACTCGGACGGCCTGAGTCCCTGGCCTCGGCCCAGATGCGGACGATGGTCGGCCCGGCGACCCTCTCCGCCTTCATGAACAACACACCCGTGGTGGCCCTGATGGTGCCGGCAATCCGCGACTGGGCCAAGAAGCACCGGCTGAGCGTGTCGAAACTGCTCATGCCAATGAACGCCGCCGTGGTGCTGGGCGGCCTCTGCACCCTGATCGGCACCAGCACCAACGTCGTCGTGAGCGGCCTGTTGGCTGCGAAGACAGGCCACCCCCTTGGCATGTTTGAAATCTCGTGGCTCGGTGTGCCGCTCTTGCTGGCCGGCCTTGTGTATCTCGTCTTCGCCAGCAAATACCTGCTCAAGGATCGGCGGCCTGCGGTCAGCCCGAGCGACGACCCGCGGCAGTATTCGCTCGAGATGCTCGTCGAACAGGGCAGTCCGCTTGTCGGCCGCTCCATCGAGGAGGCGGGACTGCGCGGCCTCGACGGTCTGTTTCTGATGGAAATCGAACGTGGCGGGCATGTGTTTGCGGCTGTGTCTCCGACCGAGCGGTTGGAAGCGAACGATCGGCTCGTTTTCGTGGGCGTCGTCGATTCCGTCGTCGAATTGCAGAAGATTCGTGGCCTCCGTCCCGCCACCGATCAGGTCTTCAAACTCGACGATCCCCGCTCGGAGCGGACGCTGATCGAGGCGGTGGTGTCGAACACGTGCCCGCTGATCGGTCGGACGATTCGCGAAGGCCGCTTCCGATCGACCTACGACGCGGTGGTGATTGCCGTCGCCCGCAACGGCGATCGGTTGCAGATGAAAATTGGCGACATCACGCTCGAGCCCGGCGACACGCTCCTGCTGGAGGCGAGCCGGGATTTCGCGGAGCATCAGCGGAGCAACCGCGATTTTTATCTCGTCAGCGCCGTGAGCAACTTCACCCCGCCTCGGCACGATCACGCCTGGATCGCCTGCACCGTGCTTGCAGCCATGGTGCTCGGGGCGACGCTCGAGCTGGTGCCGATGGTGGCGGCCGCCCTCGTCGCTGCCGCGATCGTCGTCGCCATGAAATGCATCTCGTCTGACGAGGCGAGGCAATCGATCGAGTGGGAGTCGCTGCTGTTGATCGCGGCGAGCTTCGGCCTGGCCCGTGCCATGGAGAAGACGGGGCTGGCAGAGGCGATCGCGCAATCGACGATCGCCGCAGCGGGCGACCATCCGCATGTCGTGCTGGCGGCAATCTACTTCGTGACGATGCTGTTCACCGAATTGATGAGCAACAACGCCGCCGCCGTGCTGACCTTTCCGATTGCCTGGCAGACGGCCACCGATCTGGGCGTCAGCCCGCTGCCGTTCGTGATGGCGGTGACGGTGGCCGCAAGTTGCGGCTTCGCCACGCCGATGGGCTATCAGACGAACCTGATGATCTACGGCCCTGGCGGCTATAAATTCAGCGACTACGTCCGCTTCGGCGGGCCGCTGAATCTGCTGGTGATGGCGATCACGGTGGCGCTGGCGCCGCTGATCTGGCCTTTCTGACTTCACGAAAAACACGACTTCGTGTCGTTTTTTCTTTGCAAACACTGTTTGCTGGTACTGCGCATGGCATCCTGCCATGCAGATCGAAGACAACGCTCACCATCCTGCCGCCATGACAGGCGGATGCCTGTCTGTAGCTAGTGCTTGGGCGACCTCCGGTCGCTGGTGTTGGAGCGCATCTGAGTTCGCTGTACGACTCGTGAACGGAGCCGGGGGTCGGGGGAAGCCGAAGCGAGTAGGGCTATCCTGCCCCCGAGTCGGAGGCTTTCACCGCCCCCGGCGGTTTGGGCCGCCAGACAACTCTAAGGCCGCCATCCAGGCAACCAACGCAAGGCACGCGCAGGAGCCGGTGAATTCTGCGACTCACGAGCGATGTCCGATTCGTCCAAGAGCCTCCCGTAGCAGAATCCGCCGGCGACGAGCATGCCGCAGCCGGCGAACCAGTGCGGCCTGTCAGCACCTCTTAAAGACCGTAACGAATAAACACAAATACATATACAGCAAAGACTTAAGACACGTACTAAAGAATACATTACTACGTTGACGATCATTGTGCTGTCGGATATAAACGCTTTTTCCCCAGAACCAGAAACAGTTCGCTCCTGACGCGAGGCCAACCGTGAACCGCTCCTTCCTGACGCCCGGTCCTTCTTTCCAGCCATTGGCCCAGGCCGTGGTAGTCCTGCTCGCAGCCGCCACCGTCGGCTGCTCCGGCTCCTCGTCCACCCCCGGGGCGGCAAACCGGCCCGCGGCAATCGAACTGCTCAATGTGTCGTATGACCCGACCCGCGAACTCTACCGCGACATCAACGCGGCGTTCGCAAAGCACTACGAGCAGGAACACGGCACACCCGTCACGATCAAGCAGTCACACGCCGCATCGGGCAGCCAGTCACGCGCCGTCATCGACGGCCTCGATGCCGACGTCGTCACGCTGGCCACCTGGCCCGACGTCGAAGCGGTCGCCAAGTCAGGCCTGCTTCGTCCCGACTGGCAGAACCGTTACGAGAACGGCTCGATTCCCTACCACTCGGTCGTCGTCTTTGTGGTCCGCAAGGGCAACCCCAAGCAGATCCGCGACTGGGCCGATCTCGACCGCGACGACATCTCGATCATCACGCCCAACCCCAAGACGTCGGGCAATGGGAAGTACAGCTTCCTCGCGGCCTGGGGCGCGGCACTCGCGGCGGGCGGCAGCGAGGATGACGCGCAGAAGTTTGTCTCGGCGATCTATCGCCGCACCCCCGTGCTCGATACCGGCGCCCGGGCCGCCACCGCCACCTTCTCGCAGAAGGGGATCGGCGACGTGCACCTGACCTTCGAGCAGGAGGCCCACCTCGAGGTCGACGAATCGAAGGGCGGTCTCGAGATCGTCTATCCAAAGTGTTCGATCCGTGTCGATCCGCCTGTGGCCGTCGTGGACCAAAACGTCGACCGCAAGGCCTCCCGGCATGCGGCTGAGGCCTACCTCGGTTTCCTCTACTCCCCCGAGGGTCGAGCGATCATTGCCAAACATCATCTGCGGCCCTGGGGCGACACTCCGCCGCCGCCCGCCGCCGGCGAAACCTGGCCCGCTATTGAGACCTTCGACATCGCATTCGTCGCTGGCGACTGGAACAACGCCATGAAGAAGTTCTTCGGCGAAGGCGGCGTGTTCGAAGCCATCTACCAGCCCCACACCGGAAACTAGGTAGCCCATGACCGCACACGACGCTGTCCTCCGATCCCCACGCCGACGCTCCGTGCTGCCCGGATTTGGCATCAGCGCCGCCATCACGTCGGTGATGATCACGGCGCTCGTGATCATCCCACTGGCGGTGCTGGCCCTGCGGGCGGCCTCGCTCGGACCGGCTGAGTTTCTCGCGGCAGCCTGGACGCCCCGGGCCCGCGCGGCCTACGCGGTGTCGCTGGGGGCGTCGCTGACTGCGGCGATCATCAGTTCCCTCTGCGGACTGCTGGTCGCTTGGGTGCTCGTGCGGATCGACTTTCCCGGACGGCGGTTGCTCGATGCGCTGGTGGATGTGCCGCTGGCACTGCCCACCGCGGTTGCCGGGCTCGTTTACTCGACGCTCTATGTGGAGCGCGGCTGGCTGGGTCGGTTCCTCGTGCCGCTGGGCATTCACGGCGCGTACTCGTGGCTGGGCATCGTGCTCGTGCTCGTGTTCGTGAGCCTGCCCTTCGCGATTCGCGTCGTGCAACCGGTGCTAGAGAGCCTTGACCACGACACTGAGGAGGCGGCGAGGATGCTCGGCGCCTCCCGCGTGCAGACCTTTCTCCAGGTGATCTTCCCGGCCATCTTCCCGGCGGTGCTCACGGGGTTTGCATTGGCGTTGGCCCGGGCGCTCGGTGAATACGGTTCGGTCGTCTTCATTTCGGGCAACATGCCCTTCAAGACCGAAATTGCCCCGGTGCTGATCGTGTCGCGGCTGGAGGAATTTGCCTATGCGGAGGCGACCGCCATCGCCGTCGTGTTGCTGGCGATGTCGATCAGCCTCCTGATCGTCGTCAATTGGCTGCAGCAGCGGGTTGCCCGTAACGCCCAGTAACCACGACCCGCACCTGCACTGAATCCTCACCACACATCACGGACGATCATGTCAAAGCCAACCATCACCTCCGCTCATCCTCTCACGCACGGCCTACTTGTCGCCGCGGCGACTGGCATCGTCGGTCTGCTGATCGTCGTGCCACTGGCGAGCGTCTTTGCCGAGGCCTTTGCCGAGGGGCCGGCCGCATGGTGGCGGGCGCTTGCCCATGATCCCGACACCCGGCACGCCATCTGGCTCTCACTGACTGTGGCCCCACTCGCCGTAGCGATCAACACCGTCTTCGGCGTCGCTACGGCCTGGCTCGTGTCACGATTCCGGTTCCCTGGGCGTTCGCTGTTGATCACGCTCTGCGATGTGCCCTTCTCGGTCTCACCCGTTGTGGCGGGTCTGGCGCTGGTCCTGATTTTTGGCCGGCAGGGGCTCCTCGGGCCGACGCTCGAATCGCTCGGTTGGAAGGTGATCTTCTCCTGGCCCGGTCTGGTGCTGGCTACCACGTTCGTGACACTGCCGCTGGTCGTCCGGGAACTCATCCCGGTGATGGAGGCAATTGGCCCGGAAGAGGAACTGGCAGCCGTCAGCCTGGGGGCCAGCGGCTGGCAGGTGTTCACCAGGGTCACGTTGCCCAACATCCGCTGGGCACTGCTGCACGGCATTGTGCTGGCCAACGCGCGTGCCATGGGTGAATTCGGCGCGGTCTACGTCGTCAGCGGCCACATCGCCGGCGCGACCGACACCATGCCGCTCCGCGTCGAAAAGCTGTTCCAGGAATACCGCACACCCGCCTCGATGGCGGTGGCGAGCGTGCTGGCCGGACTGGCCCTCATCACGCTTGTGGCCAAGGTCGTGATCGAACGCCGGCTGGAGGCTGAGGCCCGCGAACTCGAGGCCGCCCGCTCCCTCCCCGACACACTCGATACCACGCCGCTCGACACCGGCTTCAGCACTGCCACGAAAGGCCTGACCTCATGAGCATTCATATTCGCGGCGTTTCGAAATCATTCGGCACCTTCAAGGCACTCGATAACGTCTCGCTCGACGTGCCGCAGGGCACGCTGTTGGCACTCCTGGGCCCCTCCGGCTCCGGCAAGACAACGCTCCTGAGGATCATCGCGGGCCTCGAATGGCCCGATTCCGGTCGCATCGAGGAGGACGGCGAGGACATCACCGACCGCCACGCCCGGCAGCGGGAGGTGGGCTTCGTGTTTCAGCACTACGCCCTGTTTCGCCACATGAGCGTGTTCGAGAACATCGCCTTCGGGCTTCGCGTTCGGAAGGCGCCGAAACAGGAAGTCGAGGCAAAGGTCAACGAATTGCTGCATCTCGTGCGGCTCGATGGCCTCGGTGCCCGCAAGCCTGCCCAACTCTCGGGTGGCCAGCGGCAGCGAGTGGCGCTGGCGCGGGCGTTGGCCATCCGGCCGAAGATACTTCTGCTCGACGAGCCCTTCGGTGCCCTCGATGCCAAGGTTCGCGTGGAGCTGCGGCAATGGCTACGCCGGCTGCACGACGAGATCGGTATGACGAGCGTGTTCGTCACGCACGACCAGGAAGAGGCGTTTGAACTGGCCGACGAGGTGGTCGTGATGAATCACGGCAGGATCGAGCAGCGGGGCACGCCCGAAGAAGTGTTTGAGCATCCGGCCACGCCGTTCGTGATGGACTTCCTCGGCAACGTGAACGTCTTCCACGGCCGTGTCGAGAAGGGACAGGCGTTCTGGCACGGCATCCCGATCGACTACCCCGACTATCCGCATTCGCAGGCCCGACCAGCACGCGTCTACCTCCGCCCGCACGAACTCGACATCGCCCGCGCGGCCGCTGAGCAACCGGGCGGAAACGCTGCGACTGCCGCGGCCGTCACGGGCAGCCTGCCGGCCAGCGTGCTGCGAATCGCCCGCAGCGGCGCGATCTCGCGGGTGTCGTGCCGACCCGATGGATCCGACACCGAACTCCACGTCGACCTGCCAACTGATACGGCCCGCGATCTGTCTCTACAGCCTGGAGAGCGGGTCACGATCACGCCCCGCAAGGTCCGCGTCTTTCTCCCCGATCCTGAATACGTCATCTGATCTCCCCTTCCTCCTGAGGCCCAAGCCCCGAGCGCGACATGAGCCATAAACCCAACGACTCCCAGCACCACGAAACCGCCCCTCCAGCCACGCCTGAGCCCCAGTCCGCACATAACGATGCAGCCTTGAACCGGATTGGGGATGCCCTGCGGGGTCTTCGATACGGGACGGTGCTGGCCATCGTGCAGGACGGGGTCGTGGTGCAGATCGAGCGGACAGAAAAGACCCGACTCGTCAAAGCAGACCGCTCGTAATTGCTGCCTGCATAAATGATCACCTTTTAAGTAATCATTTATCGTTTCTAGTCTTCAGAGACAGCCCAGAATCGCTCAATAATCTTTTTTTGGCCTAAAAAAAGACAGAAACAAAATTTAAATCAATTATTTGACCAACGTGATCGATTTGATAATATATCGACATTGAAGTGCTGAGGCGGCCGGATCGACACAAGAGACTCGTCGCCTCTGCATTCCAAACCGCTGACCCGACCAGACGGACAGCAGATCCCGCAAGAGTTGATCGCACCAACGCGACACCGACCGGAATGACCGGAGGAACGCGATGACTCCCCAGAGTCGTTGTTTCCCCTTGAGCGTCTTTCTTTATCCGGTTGATTCACTTTCCTTCGAGGAGGTTGCCATGTCGATTCTCTCGTTCTCGTCCCTGCGTTCTGCCGCCAAGCGGCAGGGCTTCACCCTGGTGGAACTCCTGGTGGTGATCGCCATCATCGGCACGCTCGTTGGACTGCTGCTGCCGGCCGTCCAATCGGCCCGCGAGGCTGCCCGCCGGATGTCGTGCTCAAACAACCTGAAGCAGAACGGCCTGATGATCCATAACTTTGCCAGCGCCAACAGGGAGTCGCTGCCGCATAGCACACGGCAAGCGGATGCAACTTCCCCCAAGCGTGTCTCGTGGGTGACGCGCTGCCTGCCCTTCGCGGAAGAGAAGAACCTCTACGACCTTTACGACCAAAGCTCCAGCAGCAACTGGAGCAGCAGTGTGAACAACTCCGGTGGCACGATTCCGAACATGGTGCTCGCCTTAACCAGGATCCCCGCCCTGGAATGCGCGTCGGATCCAACCTCTGGTACCGCCTACGACGCTGACCCCGCAACGACGACACAGCCCTTTGCGTACCCCACGGACGGCAGTATCGCCGTGGCGAATGCCGGCAAGACAGGCTTCTCAACCAACGGCCTGTTCGTCGCCACGACCGACTATTCTCCGGTCGTGTTCGTTGATCCGAGAACTCCCGGTGCCACCGTGCAGAAGTATGTGCCGAGCACTGGTGCCGCTCTGCCGAAGACACGGTCAACCACCGACAAGGGTGTTGGTTCTGCGAAAGGCGACGGTGCCATGCCCAAGGACTACACCGGCACGACGAACCACAGGCTCTCGCAGATCACAGATGGTCTTGCCAACACGTTGCTGCTCATCGAGTCGACAGGCCGGCCGTTCCACTACACCCGCAAGGGAAAAACGGCACCGGGCAGCGACACCAACGCCCGCGTCAATGGTGGCGGCCATTTCCGCCCGGCGAGCGATATTATCTTCGGCGGGCAATTGGCCACGGGATTGGACGTGGCGTCGGCTGACGGCGACCCCGCCATCAACATTTCGAACGGCGTTCTTGTCACGTCCCCCAACGACTACAACGGCACCAACTACGGCACGGAAGGCACCTCTGCTCCCTTTTCGTTCCATGCCGGCGGCGTCGTGAATTCGGTGTTTGCCGACGGATCGGTTCGACCGATCAGCGATGGCGTCTCGATTCGGGTTTTTGCGGCGATCGTAACCCGGTCCGGTGCCGAGCAAGACAAGCTCGATAATTGACCAGTTGGATCCGTGTGGTGGGCTCACATTGAAAGCCCCGGCCAGGATGGCCGGGGCTTTCTTTTTTCCCACACGTTTTTCACACGTCCCGCTGGAAAAACCCGCCGATCGGCGGCTGTCGCGATTTTCCCCTATACTCCTGCCAGACCCGTTCCCCGCGGATGCCCCGCATCCGGCACCTCGTCCTCGAGGTCGGGCAGGATCGTAGGCATGAGCGACATCCTCTTCCACTACTACCGCGTCAATCCCACGACGTGGTTCTATCTCTCGTCGCTCCTCTCGATCGCGGTGTTTTTCAAGTTCAACCGCGTCTGGAGCATGCGGAATCTCGACCTGGTCGGGCTCATCCTGCTCGCACCGGGGCTGCTCGCGGTCGAGTATGGGGGCTACAAGGCGAGCGCCGCCGCCCAGCAACTCGGCTATATCTGGATTTTTACCGTCTCGGGCATCTTCCTCGTCCGCATGCTCTTTGACTCGTTAATGGTCCGGCGGCCCATGCTCGACCCAAACCTCACGGTCGGCGGGCTCGTCTTTCTGGGCATCTCGCTGCTCGTCTTCCTGCTGGCCAACGTGATCACGACCCGGCCGCAGCGGGACGATCTCGCCGGGGCGGCGGCCGCAGCCAGACTCAATGCCCAGGATGCAGAAGTCGACGCCGACCAGCTCTCCCGGCTGGGCCCCGGCTATCCGCTCCTCTTTCTGCTGCCGCAGATTTCCACGCAACGGCTCTTCTCTGCCGATCCCGACGCCGTGGATACGGGCGAGAGCCGAGAGGCCAACAACCGCATCGTCTACGAGACAACCGCACGGGTGATGGCCATCCTGTCCCAGTTGGCGATCGTGGCGGGCATGGTCGTGATCGGCTGGCGACACTTTGGCGCCGTCCGGCTTGGGATCGCCGCAGCCGTGCTCTACCTGCTGCTCCCCTACACCGCCATCATGACCGGCCGGGTTGACCACGCCTTGCCCGGAGCGTTGATCGTGTGGGCAATCGCCTCCTACCGCCGGCCATTCATCTCGGGCGCACTCATCGGTCTGGCGACCGGCACGATCTACTACCCGTTCTTCCTCCTGCCGCTCTGGTGCGGTTTCTACTGGCAGCGGGGCATCCGGCGATTCGGCCTCGGAGTCGCCGCGGCGATCGTGAGCCTGATCTTCGGCCTCTGGTTCACGTCGCCGGATTCCGCCGTCTTTGTGGGACAGCTCCGGCAGATGTTCGGCTGGATCTTCCCCAATGAAGTGTCGCAGGAAGGCTTCTGGGCGCTGCCATTCAACGACCCGGTCTTCCGACTGCCCGTGCTCGCTGCATTCGTCGCCATGATCTCGACGCTGGCCATCTGGCCGGCTCCCAAGAACCTCGGCACGCTGATGAGTTGCACTGCGGCCGTCCTGCTGGGCAGCCAGTTCTGGAAGGCTCACAACGGTGGCCTCTTCATGGCCTGGTTCCTGCCGGTGCTCTTGCTCGTGATCTTCCGCCCCAACCTCGAGAACCGCGTGGCGACGCTCGTGCTCGACGCCGAATGGTTCCCCAAACGCCGCCGTCCGTCGGCTGCGCCGGCGGCCGATCGCGCCGCCTGACAGTCGGCTTCACCCGCGACGCGGGTCGAACTCGGGGGGCGTCTGGCGATGGGCCAGCCACGCCTGCCAGGCCGAAATATTCCACTCGAAGTTCTCGCCGGTGAGTCTGACGAGAGCCTCGAGCACCCGCTGGTTCTGCACGCGAGTCTTTTGTCGTTTTGGTCCCGATCCCATGGAGAGTCCGCCGCCGGAGGGTGTGAACGTGGCGGTCGTCGATCCCTCGGCAGCCCCCCCGCCGACCACCAGGATGTGCTCCGTCTGGAGCGCCCCGATCAGTGGCGCGATGGCCGCGGTCGAGCCGAGCCCGCCGAGGGCTTCGGCGGCCCGATTGATGCGGTCGTTGTCGGCGCCACCGAGGGCCGCCACGATCGCCTGCGCGGCCATCTCGGGGCCACTCTCCCGCAGGTGCTCGACGGCCAGGATCCGGGTTTCAGGATCGGCGTGATCCACGGCGACGGATATCAGTGTCGACACGGCCTCTCCGCTGCGAATGTGCGTCAGGGCCTCGACATAGCAGGCCCGCACGCGGGGCATTCGCTCCTTGCCAAGCGCCGCGGCGAGCGCCGGCACGGCGAACGGGTCGGCGATCTCGCGAATCTCCTCGGCGGCGGTTTCGGCCTGCTTCGGGTCGTCGAGCCGCTTTCGCAACCGTTCGAGACGGATCACCCATTCCTTCTGCGCGAGGTTCACCCGGTCCGCCCGCTCGATCAACTCGATCTCCTGCACGGTCCGCCACATGCTGCGATACCGCACGAGGCCACGCGCACTCATCAACTCCTGAGGGCTTGGCGGTTTTTCAGCCGCCGAGCCCTCAGAGGGCTCGGCCAGCGACGCCGGCTCATCCCCTCTGACAGCCGCTGGCACCAGTGTCATCAGTGCGACGAGCGCCGCGGCAATCCGCGGGAGCCGACTGAGAAGTGGAGGCATGGGATGGACTCGCATGGCACGCCCTACTGAATGATGCTTCCTCTGAACTCTACCGGCACGACGGGCCGGGCACAGCATCAATCGGCCCCCCAAGCCCCCGCCACGCACCCTCTTCATGCCCCCCTCACAGCGGTTTGCCGGCATCCTGAATCGCCAGGATATAGGAAGAAAAGATGCGAAAGACGATCATGACGATCAGGCCCGCCACGGCAGCCCAGACCAGGAAGCCGGCCCCGCGGGCCGCGGCCTCGAAGCCCTCCCGAGCCTCTTCATCGAGTTGGCCGGCAAGACGGTCGAGCACCTCCGAAGTGTTGCCGGTGGCCTCGCCGACAGCGATCACCTCGAGCACACGCAGCGGAAACCGCCGCGTGCGGTCGAGCGATTCCGCCAGCGATGCGCCGGACCGCAGTCGCTCCTCGACCGCACCGGTATCGACCGCAAGCCCGGGGGCCACGCTCGACGCGAGTTGCAGCAGTCGACCGACGTCGAGCCCTGTGCCGCTGGCCAGCGAGGCGGCTCGGCACCAGGCCGCCGCCTCGGCTGCACGTGAGGCGGCCCCGATCACGGGAATGCGATCGACGACCAGTCGCACGATGCCATGCCGTCGCCAGTTGGCCAGCGCCCACCCTCCGAGAAGTCGGGCGGCCACGGCAACTCCGGCGACGGATGCAAGGTAGATGACCAGTCCCCGGACTCCGCGAAGTCCGATCTGCAGGATGTCATGGGACATCATGCCCGCCATGAAGATGAGAAACCCCACCACGGCGACCGCGACAGCCAACTGGAAGGCCGGGCCGACCAAGCTGCGACGCAGTTCCTTCGTCGTGCGGACACCGCGGTGTAGGACGCGCGACAGTTCGCTGAGTGTTTCCGCCTCGTGCCCGGTCCGGTCGCCCACGGCCACCATGCCAAGCACCAGAGGTGAAAAGGTCGCGCCGGCGCTCCCGAGCGCCTCGGCCAATGGGCTCCCCTGTGCGAGCGATCTGGCCACCTGCTCCATCGGCGGCCGCCAGGCGGCGGGCACCCGGGGGATCTCCATCTGCCAGGCCCGCCGCAGGTCGATCCCCGCGGCGAGCGCAACAGCCAGACGACCGAGCATGTCGGCCACCATCGCTCGTGGCATCTCCCGGCGGATGAGCATGGTGTGGAGTGTACGGATTCATTCGCCCCCAGTGGCGACAAGATTCCATTGTGTCGGGATTCATGCCTGGTGTCTGGCCCCGTCTGCCGCATCTGCTAAAAAGTCGCTTGGCGTCTGCCCCCACTCCGTCCCCCGCCACCCCCGTTCCCCATGAAAGCTCCAAAAGCTCACTGGTCGACCGTTGTGATCGTGGGCGTGGGCATGATCGGGGGTTCGATCGGGCTGGCCCTCAAGGCGAGGAAACTCGCCGGAAGGGTGATCGGCGTGGGCCGTTCGGCGGCCTCGCTGGCCGAAGCGAAGCGACTCCATGCCATCGATGACGCTGCCACGGATCTGGCCGCCGCCGTCGCCACGGCTGATCTCGTCGTGGTGGCGACAGGAGTGGGATCGATCTCGGGAATCCTGGATGACGTCGATGCGGTAGCGCGGCCGGGCATGCTGCTCACGGACGCCGGCAGCACGAAGGCACGCATCGTCGCTGCCTGGGAGAAGGGCCGCCGCTCGCGCGGGCCATCCAAGACCGAAGCTTCCAGAAAGACCGATGCTTCCAAGGGAGGACGGCATGCCCGCTTTGTCGGCGCCCATCCGGTGGCGGGTAGCCACCGCCGCGGGCCCGCCGCCGCCGATCCAAATTTATTCAACGGGCGGGTGACGATTGTCACGCCGGCCACCGCCACGCCGGCCGCCGATGTCGAGGAGATCAGCGGCTTCTGGTCGGCGCTCGGCTCGACCGTGTATACGATGACGCCCCGCGATCACGACCGCATCCTCGCCATGACCAGCCACGCGCCGCATGTCGTCGCTGCCGCGGTGGCCGCCGCCACGCCGGCCGAGGCGCGACCATTCACGGCGGGCGGTTGGCGCGACACGACGCGCATCGCCGCCGGAGACCCCGAACTCTGGGCCGACATCCTGCTCGACAACGCGCCGGCCGTCGCGCGGGCGTTGTCGCGGATCGCCGGTGTGACCGAAAAGATCCTCGACGCGCTCGAAGCGAGCGACCGTCGCCGACTCGTATCATTGCTCACGCGTGCCAAGGAAGACCGCGATGCTCTGGGAAGTTGACGTCCACCTCCGTGATGCCGCCGGCGACCACGCCGCGCGGGCGCTCGTCGCCGGCGCCGCCGAACTGGGCCTTGCCGGCTGCACACGCGCCAAGGTCGCGACCGGTTGGCTGATCGAGGGCGATCTGTCGCGGGCCGACGTGGAACGCCTCGCAGCCGCCGTGCTCACCGATCCGGTCACCGAAATCTCGGTCGTGGCGGAGGCTGGCGACGCGGCACTGTTGGCTCCGGCCACGACCAGCGCGAAGCAAGGGGACGCAGCGAGCCTGCCTACCGTCCTCCATGTGCTGCCGCGAGCAGGCGTGACCGACCCCGCCGCCGAGACCGCGCAGGAAGCCTGCGGGCTGCTGGGCCTGCGACCCACAGCCGTCCGCAGCGTCCGTAAATACTGGCTGCCCGCTCTCGACAAAGACCAGACCGATCGGCTCGCCTGGAAACTGTTGGCCAGCGAGGCGATCCACGACGTCGTGATCGGTCCGCTCCCACTCCGCACGCTCGCTGGCGGCAGGCCATGGACCTTCGCTCAGGAGACGGTCCGCCTTGCCGGCCTCGACGATGCGGCCCTCGACAGACTCAGCCGGGACCGCTGCCTCGCGCTCTCGGCTACCGAACTCCACGCTGTCCGCGACCACTTCCAGAGCCTCGGCCGCGAGCCCCTCGAGATCGAGTTGGAGACGATCGCGCAGACCTGGAGTGAGCACTGTTGCCACAAGACGCTCGGCAGCCCGATCGACCACGTCGGCCCTGCGGGCGCCGTGCGGTATGACAATCTCCTCAAGGAGACGGTGTTTGCGGCCACGCGCGAGGTGCGGGCACAGCTCGGCGCCCGTGACTGGTGCGTGAGCGTATTTCGCGACAACTCAGGCGTCGTGCGGTTCGACGGCGACCACGACATCTGCGTCAAGGTGGAGACGCACAATCATCCCTCGGCGATCGAGCCCTACGGCGGCGCTGCCACCGGGCTCGGTGGCGTGATCCGTGACGTGCTCGGTACGGGACTGGGTGCCAAGCCGATCGCCAACCTCGACGTCTTCTGCGTGGGGCGGCCCGACACTCCCGTCGCCGACCTGCCGCCGGGCGTGATCCACCCTCGTCGGCTGCTCGCGGGCGTGGTGGCGGGAGTTCGCGACTACGGCAATCGCATGGGCATCCCCACGATTGCCGGCGCCGTCGCCTTTGATCCCGGCTACATCGGCAACCCGCTGGTCTTCTGCGGCACTGTGGGAATCATGCCCCGGAACTCGGCCGAGGCGAGCGTGCAGGCGGGCGACCTCGTCGTGGTGGCGGGGGGCCGCACCGGCCGGGATGGCATCCACGGCGCCACCTTTTCGAGCGTCGAACTCTCGAGCGACAGCGAAAGCCAATCGGGTGGCTCGGTGCAGATCGGCCATGCGATCCACGAGAAGATGCTTGCGGACTTCGTGCTGGAGGCATCGCGACAGCGACTCTTCCATGCCATCACCGACTGCGGTGCCGGCGGTCTCTCCAGCGCCGTGGGTGAGATGGCCGCCACGCTCGGAGCGGAGGTCGATCTCGATTGCGTGCCGCTCAAGTACGACGGTCTTTCCGCCACGGAAGCCTGGATCTCAGAAGCGCAGGAGCGAATGGTGCTCGCCGTGGCTCCCGGCGACTGGGACAAACTCGCCCGCGTCGCGGCCGACGAAGGGGTGGAAGCCACGGCCATCGGCACCTTCACCGGCCAGGGAAAGCTCGTGCTCCGCTGGGAAGGCCGGACAGCCGGCGAACTCGACTGCCACTTCCTCCATGAAGGGCGACCGCGGCGTCGGCTGGCATCGCGGTATGTGCCACCGGCCGTGGCACCGATGGCTTGGACCGGCACGACCGACGACTCGCTCTCCGCCTGTCTGCTCGACCTGCTCGGGGCGCCCGACATCGCCAGCAAGGAATGGATCATCCGGCAGTATGACCATGAGGTGCAGGGCTGCAGCGTCGTGAAGCCGCTGCTCGGGCCGGGCGAGGGCCCCGCCGATGGCACCGTGGTGCGGGGCGTTCTTGGAAGAGACCGCGGCATCGTGCTCGGCGTCGGCCTCCGGCACCGCTTGGGCACGCTCGACCCCTATCAGATGGCGGCCGGCGGCATCGTCGAGGCCATTGCCAACGCGGTCGCTACGGGCGCCGATCCCGCCCGGATTGCGCTCCTCGACAATTTCTGTTGGGGCGACTGCCGCCGCGAAGAGTCGCTCGGCACGCTCGTCGAAGCCTGCCGCGCGTGCTACGACATGGCCATCGCGTTTGCCGCTCCCTTCGTGAGTGGGAAGGACAGCCTCAACAACGTGTTCGCCTGGACCGACGCCGAGGGCACGCACCACGAGCGGTCGATCCCGCCCACGCTCCTCGCGACGGCCATGGGGCAGGTCGAGGATATTCACCGTGTGGTCACACCTGACCTCAAGCACGCCGGCAATCGGCTGGCGATCGTGGGCCTCTCACGGGGCGACCTCGCCGGCAGCCAATTGGAACTGGTGGGCCGCGTCCGCGGTGGCCGGGTGCCGGAGGTTGATGCAGCGGCCTGCCGTCAGGTTTTCGAGTCTGTGGCGGCTGCGCAGCGGGCGGGGCTCGTGGCGGCGTGCCATGACTGCTCCGACGGTGGGCTCGCAGTCGCGGTCGCCGAAATGGCGATCGCCGGCGGTTCGGCCGCGCGGATCGAACTTGCCAACGTGCCGCTGCACTCCACCGGCTCGGCAGCGAATGGTTCGGCACACCACAGCGATCTGACCATCTCCTTCACGGAGACACCGGGCCGCTTCGTCTGCGAGGTTCCGGCCGCCGCTGCTGACCAGTTTGCGGCACACATGAATCAGGTGCCGCAGTCGGACGCGGAGCATGTGCCGTGGGCCTGGATCGGAGAAGTCATCGCCGGCGATGAGATGGAGATCGTCTCCACGACCGGCACGATCGCAGCCGTGCCGGTGGCGAGCCTCGCCCGGGCCTGGCGGGGAGGAGCATGAGCATGCTGTCACCACGAGCACTGATTCTGCGGGCACCGGGCACCAACTGCGACCACGAGACGGCTCACGCGTTTGAGCGGGCCGGAGCGATCGCCCGCCGCGTGCACGTGCGGGCATTGACCAAGAAGCCGGCACTGGCCGATGACTTCCAGATTCTCTGCATCCCAGGTGGGTTTTCCTACGGCGATGACATCGCCAGCGGCAGGATCTTCGCTTTGGAACTGAAGTCACGCCTTTCCGACGCTCTGACGAAGTTCCGCGACCGAGGTGGCCTCATCCTCGGTATCTGCAACGGCTTCCAGGTCCTCCTGCAGACGGGCCTGCTGCTCGCCGATCCTGTCACGGGCGCATCCCGTGCAAGCCTTGCCCACAACACCTCGGGGATGTTCATCGATCGCTGGGTGCAACTGCGAGCGGTGCCGGGCCGCTGCGTCTTTTTGCAGGGCATGGATCGGTTCGAGCTGCCGGTCGCGCACGGTGAAGGCCGGTTCGTCACGCGTTCGCCGGAGGACTTTGCGGCATTCGACGCCGCGGGCCAACTCGTGTTGCGGTATGGGATTGATGCCACTGGCAGTTCGTGCAACCCCAACGGGGCATTGGGGGATGTGGCGGGTGCTTGTGACGAGACTGGCCGCATTCTCGGGCTGATGCCCCACCCCGAGCGGTTCATCGATGCCGTTCAGTATCCGGCTTGGAACGGCCGGATCGCTCCCGCGGCCGCCGGCGCCGGCCTGCCCATCTTTGCAAACGCCGTCAAAGCAGTCTCGTAACGCTGGCTCGTAAGGCTGGCTCACCGCGAGCTTAAAAGCTCACTGCGGTCCGTATGGCCAACGAATTCCACGGCCAGCGGCCGCCGTTGACGCACTGGGGCGCCCTCCCTACCTTCTCCGCCCTCCCCAGACCTCTCTTCGCGGACCCTCGGCGCCATGCTCAACCGCGCACGACACCATGCCGCCGCAGCCGTCTGTCTCGCCCTGCTGGCCGCGGGCGGGTGCCGCGGTGTGGCGCCATCCGGATCCACGGAAACACCGGCAGCCGTCTCGGCCCAACCTCCGCGCGCCGCGCCGCAGACAATACAGGTCGAACTTGTGTTCGTGCGCCATGAGGATCACGATCCAGTCCTCCGCGACGAACTCTGGGGTCTGGCCGACGAACAGATCTACGACGAGCCGCTGCGACGGCGACTGCACTCCAATGGTCTGCGAGCCGGCGTCGTGACAGCGCACCTGCCACCCCATCTCGCCGAACGTTTTCTACCGGCCGCTGTCACCCCGGGGGAAACCCTGCCAGCGGCACTCCCCGACAATCCTGCACTCATGCGGCATACGCTCCGCCTGTTGCCTGGTCGCTCCAGCGACGTCATGTCGGCGACAGGCATCACGGAACTGGTGCTGCTCGAACACACCGGCGAAAGCCTCCGGGGCACGACCTATCGCGATGCAAGCGCGCTGTTTTCACTGCGGTGCTGGCCCGCCGCTGATGGCAGAGTGCGGCTGCAGTTGTCGCCCACGATTAAGCATGGACCGGTGGAACGTTCCTGGGTCGGTGAAGAGGGCATGTTTCGGCTGGAGGCGGGCCAACGACGCGATGCGCTCGAGGGGCTTGAGTTCGAAGCCACCGTGCCCATCGGCTCGATGATCGTCGTGGGCTGCGTGGGCGAGCCAGCCTCGACTGCAGGCGATGCATTTTTCCGTGATCGTGCCAGCAGCAGGTCTGGCCAGCGGTTACTGGCAATCCGGCCTCTGCCGCAGGCCCAGAGCATCGATCCGATGTTCGCGCCAACCGACGCGACTCCCTCCGCTGAGCAGTAGAGGCGGTAGGGAAATGCGGTCAGGGCCTGTGAAGACAGGCAGCATGCAGAACCTCGAGAACCGGCGGTGGGCTCTCCACGTCGCGGGTCTGCGGCATTTTGGTAAGCAGCGATCCCTGCACGCCGCAGGCTTTACGCACCCTGCCAGCGGTGTCGATGCCTCTTGTTGAAGAGCGTCACCATCCGGACGCCGCCTCCTGTCGGCATCGACGAAAGACACGATCATGCGCACCGCCCTGCCCACGAATGCTCCTCAGTCACGGTCACACAGGCCGCGTGCCCTCACTGTCTTCGCAGCAGCGTTCGTTGCCGGCGCGGCAGCGGCGGTGGGGGTCAATCGCACGCTCGACGTCCGTCTGGCGCAGTCGAAACCACGTGTCGAGAGCGAGGCGATTTTCGTCGCGCTGCGGTCGTTGCCGCAGGGCTCACCCGTGACGGTATGGGATGTGGCACTGCGGGACTGGCCGAAGGCCATGCTGCCCTCTACGGCCCTGCGGGCAAGCGACACGTTCAGCGGTCATGTGCTAAAGCACCCACTCCGCGAGGGACAGCCGCTGTTGTCGATCCAACTCACGCCGTCAGGACAGGGCACACAACCCACGACGGAACCGACGCCCTTTCCGCCGCCAGCGGCCTACACGCAGTCATCCGTACCATCCACCGATGTTGATCTCTGGTCGACGCCGGTCGCCATTCCGCCGCAGCAGGTGGCCGGTCCCACCCACGCCACCCCACAGGAACCGGTGACGGTGAAGGAAACCGTGACGCAGACGGAAACGGTGACTCAGACGGAAACCGTGCCCGTATCGGAGCCCGTCGCCGTCCAAGAAATCGTACCGGCAACGGAACCGGTCGCGATGCCGCCGGCAGCGAGTGTCGCCGCCACTGTCGATCACCCGATCCCAGGCGACACCGCGGTCACGGACAGCGACGTCAACGGCATTCCGGAGGCTGCACTTGAGAATGTGTCCGCACCTGAGAATGTCGCGGCCACCACTACGACGGCGGTGGTGGAAACCAGTCCCGAACTGACACCAGCGACCGAGCCGCAGGTTCCGGCACCGGCCATCAGCGACGTCTCCACTGGGATGCAAACTCCCACTCTCGCCGCCCTTACCGACGTCGCCCCGCCGGTCGTCAATCCGGAGACCGCCCCAATCGTTGCTCCACTGCCAATCGTCTCGTCGCTGCCGGCACCAGCGTCGCTGCCTGCACCGGCAGAACGGCCGCGGCCCGCACAGGCACGGTTTCTCGTCGTTCCTGAACGCATTGCGGTACAAGCCGATGCCTCATTTACGGCACGGGCGGCTGTCCAGTCGCCGGAGACTACCGCCCAGTCCACTGCCGGGCGGCCAGCCGAACGACCGGCATCCAACGCAGTCCAACCGCTCCCGTCGACCACGACCGCCGAACGCCGTCCGCAGGGCAGGCCGGCGGGGAGCAGTCCGCAGGGCAGGCAGCCACAGAGGCAAGGACGTCAGTCCGCTCCCGCCACCACCGGAGCGGCCACTGAAACGATGCCGCAGCCCCGCCTTGGAATGACGATGTTTCCAAATGTCTCTGCCGGGATCGAAGCCCTTGAGAGCAAAATGCGGGGAGATCAGCCCGGACAGGCCGCTTCCCCGACTGCGGAGCAGGCCAGACCGGTCACGGCTCGCTAACAACCACGCCAGCCCGACAAGCTTGGAATCAGCTGGTTGGGCTACGCGGAGGGAGCTGGGACATCGTCACCGGGCTTTCTGCGGCACGAGCATCGTGAGGCCGGCAATCACGGCCGCCAGCGCCCCCACGCCGCCCAGGGCGTACAGCACGCTGTTGATACCGTTGAGAAATATCGCCCGCTTTTGCACCCACGCCTCCTGAGGAGCGCTGGTTCGAGCAACGTCGGCGGTGGCGTAATACTCCAAGGCTTTGTAGAGCGAAGCGTCGTCGTTGCTCTGAATGTTCTCTCGGATGGCTTCGTGGTTAAACGCCGCCTTAGGCGGTGATCCCAGGACCGCGGCCGTTCCCCAGGCCAGCACGGCACAGGCGATTCCCGCCAGAGCCACAGCCTGGGGCAGTCCCCAACTCCGCTTCTGGTGGGACACCGTCGGGGTTTTGCAGTGGAGCCGGTTCAATTCCCGGAATGTCGGCACATCGTTCAACCTGTGGCAGGAGGAGCATTCCACGCGGCCACCAGCCTGTCCCGACACGATTTCGATCTCGTGGGCACAGCCTGAGCAGGGCAGGACAAAGGTTTTTTTTGCGTCGCTCATGATCCCGATTCCGCCAAGGCCATTCGGCCAGTGCACGCAGAGCTTCTCCGGCCGATTTCTTTTACCATTTCAGGGCATCCAACTCGAATACCCGGCTGTTTTTCACGAAAAATTTGCTGGCTTTTCTCATGGATCAGGGGCATAATCTTGAGCCCTTCGGACGACCCCGCCCATGCGACAGCCCCTGTCACAGGATCCGAAATCTCCACCCACTTCACCCAACCTCCGAGGGCAGCGTTCCGGATGGATACGTCCATCCTTCCCGCGAGGGGATCCACGACGGTGGGTTGGGTGGGGTATGCGGACCACGGTGGTTTGAGGAGGGTGTCAAAAATAGGCTGTTGTCTCTGGAATTCGGGCCGCTGGATTTCCGTGGCCCTTGAATCACACTCACGACACTCCGAATGATGCACCGGATGATGACGCCTTGAGTGACGAAGCCACAGGATGCTTTGTCACAACGTTTGGTTCTGCTGTTGGCCTGCTTGATTGAAGACTGAAGATCGATCCACGAAGGGAGCTTTGCCTTGTACGACTCGCTGCTGGATGAACTCGAGGACGATGTTGTCTCCACTCCCCAGGAGGTCGAGGAACTGGCCGACAAGGTCGTCGATGCCGAGGAGGCCGATGCCGACCTGCTCGTCGACGACGCCGATGCAACGGTGATCCCCGATGCCGAAATTGAAGCAGAGGCAGAGTCGGAGATCGAGGCGACCGGCGAGGGGGAAGATGTCCTCATCGAGCAAGTCGAGAACTGGTCGGATGACCCCGTCCGAATGTATCTGACTCAGATGGGTGAAATCCCCCTGCTGACCCGGGCGCAGGAGATCTACCTCGCCCGCCAGATCGAAACCACGCGGGCACAGTTCCGCGGCAAACTGCTGGAATGTGAATACGTCTGCCAGCAGGCTTTCAAGGTGCTTTCACGCGTGCATCGTGGCGAACTGCCCTTTGACCGCACGGTGCAGGTGTCGGTCACTGACCGGCTGGAGAAGGATCAGATCCTCGGCCGCCTGCCGCACAACCTGCGGACACTTGAGGTGTTGCTGCGTCAAAACCGTGCCGACTACCGGATCTCGCTGTCGAAGAAACGGAAGATGGCAGAGCGTCGTGAAGCGTGGGGCAGGCTGGGCCACCGCCGTCGCCGCTGCGTGCGATTGATCGAGGAGTTGGGCCTGCGGACCCAGCGGATCGAGACCATGATCCCGACGCTCGACAACTTCGTCGTGAGGCTCAAGGAACTGCGCAGCAAGATCGAAGCCCACCGTCGCACCAAGCAACCGCCGGTTGGCCGGCAGAAGCTGATCGAGGAATACCGGGCAATCCTCAAGGCCTGCCAGGAGACGCCTCGTAGCCTCAAGCGGCGAATGGACGAGATTCGTGAGATCTATGCCCGTTACCAAAAGGCGAAGCGCGGCCTCTCGGAGGGAAATCTCCGGCTCGTCGTGTCGATCGCGAAGAAATACCGCAACCGCGGCCTATCCTTCCTCGACCTGATTCAGGAGGGCAATGCCGGCCTGATGCGGGCGGTGGACAAGTTCGAGTACCGCCGCGGCTTCAAGTTCTGCACGTATGCCACGTGGTGGATTCGGCAGGCGATCACCCGTGCGGTGGCCGACCAAAGCCGCACGATCCGCATCCCGGTGCACATGGTGGAGACGATGTCCCGCGTGCGGAACGTCGCCCGGCAGTTGCTCCAGGAATATGGCCGCGAGCCGTCGATCGAGGAAATCGCCGCCCGGGCGGGCACACCAGTGGACGAGACGCGTCGTGTCACGGCGATGAGCCGCTACCCGATCAGCCTCGACCGCCCTGTGGGCAACAGCGAAGACAGCCACTTTGGCGATCTGCTGCCCGACACCGGCGCCGAGAATCCTGCCGTGGGTGCCGCACAGGAGATGCTCCGCAACCGGATCGCGAAGGTGCTGAAGTCACTGAGCTACCGGGAGCGGGAGATCATCAAACTGCGGTATGGGTTGGGCGACGGCTACAGCTACACGCTGGAGGAAGTGGGCCACATCTTCAAGGTGACCCGCGAGCGTATTCGCCAGATCGAGGCCAAGGCAGTCCGCAAGCTGCAGGCTCCGGCCCGCAGCGAGGAACTCTCCGGGTTTCTTGATTAACCGAACTGCGGCAGTCGCCTAGACATTCGAGGAGCCGGGGGTCGGTGGAAGCCGGAGCGAGTTGGGCTATCCTGCCCCCGAGTCGGAGGCTTTCACCGCCCACGGCGGCTTGAGCCGCTTGACGACGGTCGGCTGCGTCCGAGCGCACGGCTAGCCCACTGACGCAGTCGTCGTCACGACCGTGACGGGATCTTGCCAGCCTTCTCCAGCCACGCGATCACCTGGTCGGCCAACTGGTCGGCTGGAGTGGCGGCCGAGTCTACGGCCAGCTCAGGGCTCAGCGGCTCCTCGTAGGGATCATCGATGCCTGTGAAGCCCTTGATCTCGCCCGCCCGTGCCTTCTTGTAGAGCCCCTTGGGGTCTCGGCTCTCGCAGACCTCCAGTGGTGCCCGCACGTGGACCTCCACGAAATCGCCCGGTGGAAGCATGGCGCGGACGGCATCGCGATCGCTGCGATAGGGGCTGATGAAGGCTGTCAGCGCAATGATGCCCGCCTGAGCAAAGAGTTCGGCCACGGCCCCGATCCGGCGGATATTCTCTTCGCGATCTTGGGCTGCGAATCCCAGGCCAAACCGCTGGGCAAACTCGTCGCCATGCCGCTCCCGCAGGAGTGCCGGGGCTGCGTTCAATCCCAGCCGCACGTTGTCGCCATCGAGCACGAAACTTCGCACACCACGGCTGTGGAGCCGGTGGTCAACGAGGTTGGCGAGCGTGCTCTTACCGCAGCCCGAGAGCCCCGTGAACCAGAGCACGCACCCCCGGTGACCGGCGGCCCGCTCGCGCTCGTCGCGGCTGACCGCATGGGCGTGCCAGCGGACATCGATCGTTTCGCTCGTTCCCGGACCGTTCATTGCCTGGCTCTTCGTCATCGGACCACCATTCTCCTTCGGAACCCCGTATCTGGCACCACCCCGCTACGAACCTGCCACCGGCTGCAGGTCACTCCCAGCCGCCCAGTTCCACCGTACGCTTAAACCGCTGCGGCTCGGCCCCGGGGTTGGCTCCAACCCGTTCAACATCGAGCTCGATTTTTTCACCCGGTCCGCGACGGCCCACGAGGTCGGTGAGTGCCTCGAAGTTGGCCACCGGTTGTCCGTCGATCTGGAGCACGATGTCACCCATCTGGATGCCCGCCTGCGCTGCGGCCGATTCATCCTGCACATGCGTGATCAGGCATGGACCGACCAACCCCTGACCTGCCACGCCCAGCTTCCCCCCCTTCCGCACGTCGATCTTGGTGTTGGGGAGCTTCTCGGCAAGCGCCGCCAGGGCCTCGTCACCGGCCCTCGTCCCATACAGTTGCAATTGCTGGACACCCCGCAGCCGCCCCAGTACGGCCAGGCTCGCATCATCGAGCCGCACGCCATGCAGCCCCACGTGCAGCACGTGGCGGAGCCTGACGATCAGCCGCAGATCATCGGTCGTACCCGTCCACGTGGCGTTGAAGAGGGCGTGCAGGCCTCGCTGACCGTTGGGCAGAAATCCCTCGGTGATGATTGCGCCCAATGATTCGAGCCGGGCACGGGCTGCGTCAGCCAAGCCCCTCGTGTGGAAGTCGAGGGTGGCCTCCGCCATGCCAGCCACAGCGGCATCCGATCCCTCTGCGAGTGCTTCGAGCGTGTGCTCTGCGGTGGCGGCCAGATCAGACTCCTCGCCCGCGAGCATCTCCCGCAGGATCTCGATGGCCCGACTACTCACCTCCAGATCGCCGCGGCCAATGGCCTCACGGAGGGGCTCGATCGCGGGCAGTCCGACCGCAGCGAGGCTGCGGGTCGCCGCCTCACGCTGGGCAAACTGCTCCGCTGCCAACTGGTCGATCCACCCCCTGATCTGCGTCGCGTCGGCCGGGGTGGCCGGTTCCTCGCCCAGCGCCGCCGGCCCCGTGACTGCGACCGTCTGCAGGACGATGACTGCCACGGCCAGCAGCCGGCAATGCCATGCGCGTGAAAGAAGGGGGGTTCTGACAGCCATCATGCCGAAAATATACCCGTTTTTCACGAAGCCCGACCGCTCCAGAATCGGCGCCGAGGTTTCGGCCCGGGACCGGATTCCCGGGGGTACACTTCGAAAAGCACCGCCGACACCCGCGGCGCTGCCCCCCGACCGCTGCCCGCCCCATGTCACTCTCCCTCACCACCGATCGCCAGCCACGCCCGCCGTTGCCGACCACCCGCGCCGAGATGCTCGCGCGGGGCTGGGAGTCGGTCGACATCGTGTTCGTCAGCGGCGATGCCTACGTCGACCACCCGAGCTTTGCCAATGGCCTGCTCGCCCGGCTCCTGGAGGCGGCAGGCTTCCGTGTCGCCATGCTGGCTCAGCCCGACTGGAGCAACTGCGAGCCGTGGCGGCAGTTCGGTCGGCCCCGGCTGTTTTTCGGCATCTCGGCGGGCAACATGGACTCGATGATCAACCACTACACCGCCAACCGGAAGGTTCGCAACGACGACGCCTATTCACCCGACGGCGTCATTGGCCGGCGGCCTGACCGGGCCACGCTGGCCTACTGCCAGCGGTCGCGAGAAGCGTTTCCGGGCGTGCCGGTGGTGGCCGGCGGCGTCGAGGCCAGTCTCCGGCGGATCGCCCACTACGACTACTGGAGCGACACGGTGCGCCGGTCGATCCTGCTCGACTCGAAGGCCGACATGGTCGTCTTCGGCATGGGCGAGCGAACCGTGCTCGACGTCGCCAGAGGCCTCGCCGCTCTGGCTGATCAGGCTGCTGGTGGCCTCGCCACCAGCCAGATGATGAAAGAACTCCGTGACCGTCGCGGCGTGGCCTACCGGCTGGGGGCGAGCGAACCGCCCCCGGCGGGCGCGGACACCATCGAGCTGCCCGACTACGACGCGGTGGTCAGCGACAAACTCGCGTTCTGCGAGATGACGCGGATCTCGCATCTGGAAACCAATCCGCACAACGCCAAGCGGCTCGTACAGCGCTACGGCCGCGAGGCAGTGGTCGTGAATCCCCCTGCCCTGCCGCTGGAGCAGGACGAGATGGACGAGGTCTACGGGCTGCCCTTCACCCGCCGGCCACATCCCGCCTATGGCACGGCACGGATCCCCGCCTACGAGGTCGTGGAAACCAGCGTGCAGATCATGCGGGGCTGTTTCGGCGGCTGCACGTTCTGCTCGATCACGGCCCACGAGGGGCGGATCATCCAGAGCCGATCGCAGGAATCGATCATCACCGAGATCAAGCTCCTCGCCGCGCAGCCCGGCTTCAAGGGCACGGTCTCCGACATCGGCGGACCGACGGCCAACATGTATCAGATGCGGTGCACGCGGCCCGAGGTGGAGGCGAAGTGCCGCCGGCTCTCCTGCGTGCACCCCACCGTCTGCAAACTGCTGGGCACCGACCACGGCCCGCTCAAGGCGGTGATGAAGGAGGCGCGGAGCGTGGCGGGGGTGAAACGCGTGCTCGTGGCATCGGGCGTCCGCATGGATCTGGCCCGCAAGGATCCCGAATATCTGCGGGAATTGGCCGAGCATCATGTGGGCGGCCACTTGAAAGTGGCGCCCGAGCATACGGATCCCGAGGTCTTGAGCCTGATGAAGAAGCCGGCGGCCGACGACTTCGTCGAGTTCGACAAGGCTTTCAAGGCGGCCAGCCGACGCGTGGGCAAGAAGCAGTACACGGTGCCCTATTTCATCGCCAGCCATCCCGGCAGCGGTGTCGAGGAGATGATCGAACTGGCGCTCTTCCTCAAGCGCAACAGCTACCAGCCCGATCAGGTGCAGGACTTCATACCGAGCCCCTTCGACATCGCTGCCTGCATGTACCACACCGGGCTCGACCCGATGACGCGGCAGCCTGTGAAGGTGACGAAGGGGCTCCGCGATCGACGGATGCAGCGGGCCCTCTTGCAGTTCTTCAAGCCGGAAAACTATTTCGAGGTGCGGAGGGCGCTCGAGCAGGCGGGCCGGCACGACCTGATCGGCTCGGGCTGCGACTGCCTGATCCCGGAACGCGCGCCGAAGGAGGCGCTCGACCGGAAGCGGAACGAGGCGACGCGGGCGTTCACGGAGTCGACCTCCGGTGACCACATCCGGGGCGGCCCCGCCGCGGGCCGCCAATCCGGCGGCCCCGCCGCGGGCCGCGGGGGGAGCAGCCCTCGCACGGGACCGCGCAAGGAGGCCCGTCAGCGAAAGAGCGTGGGCTACCGACCCAAGCGCGGCAAGCGGTAGGAGCGCGCTCCCGTGGCCCTGCCAGAATCGCTCCGGCGAACGAGTGCATGAGGTTGTTGGAGAGGATCGTCAGCCGGCGACGAGTTCCCGCACGACGCCCGTGCTGTCGCCGAACCGTTCCACCTCGATCCCGGAGCCTTTGAGAAGCGTCAGCCAGACGTTGCACAGCGGCGTGTCCTTCGGCTGCACGATGTGCTGGCCGAGTCTGATGCCGGCGCCACGGCCCGCAATCAGGGTGGGGCAGTTGTCGAGATAGTGGATCGAGCGGATGTTGCTACCGAAGACCACCGTCGTGTGGTCGAAGAGGCTCGAGCCGTCCGGGGCCTTCGTGGCTTTCAGCGTGTCGAGGAGCGTGGCCAGCATGTCGCTCTGCACCGTGTCACGGCGCTGCGAGGCCTCCATCCGTCCGCCAGGCTGGTAGTGGCTCATGTCGTGCGGGGCGACCTTGATCGCGAGGCTCGTGAGCAGGTGCTGAATTGGTTGGCGGTAGGTCACGACTCTGGTGCTGTCGGTCCGCAGGGCGGCCACGATCAGGTCGTACATGAGCCGGATCTCATCGCGACCGACGAGCCCCTCGCCGGGTTGCGGGAGCGACGGCTTGGGCTTCGGACTGCCCAGCCAGCGTTCCTCCTTGGCCAACCGTGTCTCAATAGCCCGCAGGCTTTCGAAATATTCTTCCAGCTTTTCACCATCGGCCTTGTTGAGCCCGCGTTTCAGGCTGCGAGCATCCTCGAGCATGTCGTCCAGCACGCTCCTCTCGTCGGCCAGCATCTTCTGTCGCTGTTCGAGCGGGACGTCCTCCGCCGAGAACAGCCGATGAAAGGCGATCACCGGGCTGTTGTAGCCGGCCACCGGCTTGCCGCCGGCATCCCAGGCCAGCGAGAGGCCGCGGCCGTGACCCGGCCCGTCAAGGTTCGGCTCGCTGCCGTTGAGTTGAATCGAGTTGAACCGGGTTGCTTTGCCGAACTCTGCCGCCGCGACCTGATCGACCGAGATCGAGTTATGAAAGCTCTTGCCAGCCGAGCCGAAGGGATTGGCGCCGGTGAGCCAAAACGTGCTGCCGCCGTGCGGATCGTTGGCAAACCGGTGGGAGCAACCCTGCACCAGCGTGAAGTCGTCCTGGTGGCGGGCCAGCGGGGCGAGACCCTCTGGAAGCGGATAGCCCGAGCCGACGACGTCGAGTTTCGGGAGCCATGTTTCCTGGGTCACGCCGTAGCCGATGCCCAGGAATACCATCCGCTTTGGCGGCGGTGATGGGTCGGCCGCGCGGACAGAGCGACGGAATCCGAGCGACTCGAGCGCCGGGAGCGCGACCAGTGACGTGGCTGACCTCAGAAACCGGCGACGAGATTCGGGAGTCGGTCTCTGGCGACGCGATGCCATGGTGCAAATCTCCTGATGGTGTCACTTTGACCGAAACGCATCGCTCTGGACAACGGCATGGATGAACTCCCGGATCGACAAGTCCTTTCCGGCGGCGCGTCGAACGATCGCCTGAACGAGTTCGTCGTCAGAAAATCCGCATGGGCGGCCCAGGGCGTATTCGATGAGGCACTCGGTGAACCCCGTCGCGAAGTCCTCCTGTCGTGCCGCCACGATCGCGCGAAACCCGAAAAAATCGGCGAAGGGCGGACCGCCGTGCAAGGCACCGGCCGGATCGATCGGCCACGTCTTTCGGCCGACGCCCGGCTTCTCGTAGGAGTCTTCCGTCCGCCAGCGTCCAACGGCGTCAAAGTTTTCCAACGCGAAGCCGATGGGGTCGATCCTCCGGTGGCAGGAGCCGCACTGCGGCTCTTCCTGGTGCATCCGCAGCCGTTCTCGCGTCGTGAGGAGTTCGCCTTCCAGCCGGGTGAGCTGCGGCACGTTCGGCGGAGCCGGCGGAGGCGGATCGTGCAGGAGCTTTCGCAGCACCCACGCGCCGCGTTCGACCGGACTCGTCTGCTCGCCGTTGCTCCCCATGGCGAGGATCGCAGCCATGCCGAGCAGGCCGCCGCGAGGACTCTCGGGAGGTACCTTGACCGGACGGAACTCGTCACCCGCAACACCGTCAATCCCGTAATAGTCGGCAAGTAGGCCGTTGATCACGACGGTGTCGGAGTGCAGCAACTGCGACAGGCTGCCGTCGTGCCGCACAAGGTGCGCGACCGTCTCGAACACCTCCTGCCGGGCCGCCTCCTTCACGCCGCCATTGAAATCGGGATAGAGCTTCGCATTGAACTGAAAGAAGTCGAGCCGCGACATCTGCAGCCACTGCGACACAAATGCCTCCACGAACGCCCGGGACCGTTCGTCGGCGAGCATCCCATCGACCTGCCGAGCGAGGCCTTCCGGGCTCCGCAGGTCGCCTCGGGCCGCGGCGGCAAGCACGACGTCATCGGGGGCACCGCTCCACAGGAAGTAGGAGAGCCGTGACGCCAGTTCCACATCGGTCAGTCGGCGTCGGCCACCGTCGGCCACCGGCTCGGCCACATAGAGGAAGCTCGACGACGCAAGCACCATCGACAGGCAGTCGACCAGCGCCTGTCGCGGTTGCATCCCGCCCTTCACGAGCGTTTCGTATCGGCCCGCCAGCCGATCGAGAAAATCGGCTGCCGGTTCCCGCCCCCGCAGCGCCTCCGCCGCAAACGTCGCGATGAAGCGACGGGCGTCCAGCCGGCTCGTGTCGAACTGGGCGAGCAACGACGTCAGCGTGGCGCGCCGTGACTGCGACCGCTCGGAATGAAACGGCCCTTCGATCTCGATCCAATCGACCCAGAGGGCCGGATTGATCCCGAAGTCTGGCCCCAGTCCCGACCGCTGCGCCAGGATCGCCGGCCGCTGCTCCTCGTCGCCCCGCTCGCGGAGCTGGAAGTGGCGGCCGCCGCTCGTATCGATCTGCATGGTCCAGGTGAATTCATCCGGGGTCTCCATCGTGCCCGTGACCTGATGGACCGCCAGCACCTTGTCTGGAGCCGCGCCCCAGCTAAGCACGTCGAGAAAACAGCGGCTCGGATCGGGCGGGTCGGCCACGAACGGCTCGGTGTCAGTGCGGGAGGGCACGAGCGTCTGCGGACCGGCCCGCGCGACTCGGATGCGGACCCTGTAGTCGCCAGCCGGCCAATCGCCGGGCACCTGCGACATGATCCGTGTATTGATCCCCAGAAACACGCCCTCTTGGGAGGCTGGTCGCGTCAGGTAATCGATATTGGCGGGGACAAAGATATTCCACTGGCCATCATGGTGAAACGCATCGTCGGCATCGGGAAAGCCGAACGTCGCGGGTGCCGGAGCCCCGACGAGCTTTTCCCAGTCGAGATAGAGCCCTCGTGGATCGTTCTTCTGTCGGGCACGGATTTCGGCCGTGTTCGCCTGATTCTCCGGCCGAGCAGCGGCGGCGTCGATCGCCTGCTTCCAGAGCCGAAAGCGTTTCTGGATGCTGACCTGCCGTTCGAGCTCAGCCAGTCGGGTTCTGTTTTCAACCTCCTCCGGCTCCACCCGATGCTTCCTCACAGGGCTCGAATCCTCGGCCTGGGCGAATGCGGCCGCGATCGCACTCTTGCCCAGTTCGCGATAGGCCTGGAACTGGTCGGACGACATGAAGAGCGAGTCCCCGGCGGTGTCGAACGAGGTGTCGCTCGCATCGGAGGGCAGGCTCTGTACGTCGACTTCGATGCCGAGTAGTTCGCGGAGCGTGTTTGCGTATTCTCGACGATTGAGCCGCCGCATGGTCACTGCGCCGCCCGTGTCGGCGAGCGTCTTGCGGGCGGTCACGAGCGCGTGGGCCAGGTCGTCAAGCAGATCCGCCTTGGCAGCCACTTCGATCTGCTTCTCGTCGTCGGGCGGCATCTCGCCCGAATTCATCACGTTGAGCACCTTCTGCCATCGGTCGGCGGCCTCGACCGAATCGATCGTGGCTGACAGCGTATCGATCCGGAACCCGCCACTGGCCTCGTCAGGCCCGTGGCACTTCAGGCAGTGCGCGGCCAGCAGTGGCCGGGTGGAATCCTGCGGCGCGAGTCTGCCGGGCTCGCCTGCCGCCAACGAGCGGCCGGTGAACAGGACCACCATCGCGATGATGGCAGCCGCCGTATGCCTGCGATGTCCGTTCGACATGGCTCGCCACTCCGTGAGAGCGTACGGAGACAGTTCGCCGCACGCGTCGACCAGTATCGTCTGGCCACCGGGCAGAGGAAAGGACTTCCCCTGCAGAGAATGGCTCTGGCTTGGGAAACACCCTTCCCCGGAAGACCGCGTGTGTGCGGTCGCTGAAGCGAACCCGGGGGAATGCTGGCACGTAGAATTCCCAGGTCCTCCACCTCTGATCTCGAAAGGCCGCTCCCGATGCACCGCACCCGTCTCGTCGTTGTTCTCTCCCTTGCTCTTGTTGGCGGAGCCGGTCTCGCGGCCCCCGCCTCCGCGGCCCAGCCACGGAACCCCTACTCGAGCTTCAACCTCTCCGGGATCAACTACGGAGCCCAGCAGTGGGATCGGGACCAGCGGGCAGGCCGCTCGGTCTGGCCCTACTACAACACGCCTTCGCGGAGCTACTCCCGCGGCTCCAATGTCAGCGTCGGCGGCGTTGCGGGTGGCGGCATGGGCGGCGCGGTCATCCAGGGCGGCAGCTATCGATCCAGCCCGCGCACCGTCCGCCGCTGGCGGCGGTGATGCCCGGATGACGGCACACGGATCGCTTGGCATGGAATGCGGTATCTGATTCGACCCGGAGTCCCCCGGCTTCCGCAGGGGGCTTTTTGTCGCACAGTGCACCGCGGCCGGCAGGATGCCAGGCGCAGCACCAGAAACCGGAGGTTTCCAAGCGAAAACGACACGATGTCGTGTTTCGCGTGAAGCCGGAGGCGTTTCACCCGCCTGACTTGGGCGGGTCGTCTTGCACGCGGAGGCGTTTCACCCGCCCGGCTTCGGCGGGTCATCCTGCACGCGGAGGCGTTTCACCCGCCCGGCTTCGGCGGGTCATCCTGATAGATCCGATACTTCTTGGTGACGAGCGCACCGCCGCGTTCGAGCGATCGCTTCGAGAGGTGGTTGCTCTCCAGCACCCAGGAGAATTCAACCTCCTTCATGCCCCAGTCCTGGAGCGGTTTCACCAGTGCCCCCATCAACACCAGCCCCACGCCCCACGCCTGGTACTCTGGCACCACGTTCGTGCTGATGGCCCGCATTCGCTTGATGCCCTTCTTGTTCCAGAGCAGCCGCAGGAAGCCGAAGGGAAACAGCCGGCCGTTGATCGCCTTGATCCGTGGGTTGTAGTCGAGCAGGCAGAAGACGGTGCCGATCGGTTTGCCGTTCACTTCGGCCACG
>CANFQO010000026.1 GCA_947449135.1 Planctomycetaceae bacterium
GTTCCCGTGGCACGTTCCTGTCAGGTCTGCGGCAAGGGTTTCTCCGTCGGCAACCAGGTCACCATTCGCGGTAAGGCGAAGTACCTCGGCGGCGTCGGCACCAAGGTCACGGGTATCACCCGTCGGAAATTCAAGCCAAATCTGCAGCGGCTCCGGGTCACTCTCGGCGGCACCAACACTTCCATGCTGGTCTGCACGCAGTGCATCAAGGGTGGCAAGGTTTCAAAACTCGTCCGCCAGAAGCCATTCCGGCTCCCGACCGTCGAGAAGTCGAAGCCCTCTGCTGAGGAAGCGGTGCCGTCCGGCCCGCGTGCCCGGCCCTGATCGCGAGCGCGGCCTTCCGGGCCGGACGCAGTGAGATGTGGGCTGCAGAGGTGTAGCCCAGCCCCCGTTGGCAACCACAGAAGAACCGAGCCTGAGCGTGAGCACTTCGCCGCAGACGCTGACAACCAAGGACGTGGCCAAGGTTGGCCTGCTCGCGCGGCTGGCACTCTCCGAAGCCGATCTTGAGCGGATGGCCGGCGAGCTGTCCAAAATCGTCGGCTTCGTGTCGATGCTGGGTGAACTCGACACCGCCGACGTGGCGCCGCTGGCACATCCGCTCGACACGCAAAACGTCTTCCGTGACGACGTGCCGGCCGCTTCGCTCTCCACCGCAGAGGCCTTGCAGTCGGCGCCGCGACACGACGGCGAGTGTTTCCTCGTGCCGGCCGTGCTGGGCGAATCGAGTGCGGCGTAGACGCTCGCTCTATCCCCGGCGGCGGCTCGTCATCGCTTTCCTGTCATCGTTTGTCGTCACGGCCTACGACGCGTCACCATCGCCCGAGCATCATGCAACCACTCGAAATGTCCGCTGTCGATCTGGTGGCCGCCCTGCGGCAGGGTGACATCACCGCCGTGGAATGTGCAACGGTCTTCCTGGACCGTATCGAGGCGACCAATGGCTCGATCAACGCCTTTCTGGCCGTCGATCGCGAGGGAGCGCTCGCGAGAGCGGCCGACATCGATGCACGAAGGAAGGCGGGGAAGCCGGTCGGGCCGCTGGCTGGCCTGCCGGTGGCCCTCAAGGACGTGCTCTGTACCGCCGACATGCCGACCACCTGCGCGTCGAAGATGCTCGCGGGTTTTCGGCCGCCCTACGACGCCGACGTGGTCGCCCGGCTGCGGCGGGCCGACGCCGTTTTCGTGGGCAAGACAAACATGGACGAGTTTGCGATGGGGGGCTCGAACGAGAACTCCGCGTTCGGTCCCGTCCGCAACCCATGGGATCTGTCGCGGGCACCGGGCGGCTCGAGCGGCGGATCCGCTGCCTGCGTGGCGGCCGACATGGCCCCCGTGGCCATCGGCTCCGACACCGGCGGTTCGATCCGACAGCCTGCCGGGCTCTGCGGCATCACGGGGCTCAAGCCGACCTATGGCCGGGTCAGCCGCCGGGGCCTGATCGCGTTTGCCTCGAGCCTCGACCAGATCGGCCCGATGGCACGCAGTGCCGCCGACTGCGCCTTGATCATGGAGACGATCGCCGGCCACGATCCGGGCGACTCCACCTCTCTGGCCGTGGATGTGCCGCGATACACCGACCTCATCGACAAGCCACTCACCGGCGTACGGATCGGCCGGGTTCCTGAGCACTTTGCCGCGGGCCTCGATCCGGAGGTGGCGAAGGGGGTTGAGGAGGCGTTTGCTGTGCTGATGGCGGCCGGTGCCACGGTGCACGACGTGCAGTTGCCACACGCAAAGTATGGCATTCCCACCTACTATCTCATCGCGCCCTGCGAGGCATCGAGCAATCTCGCTCGCTACGACGGAGCCCACTATGGACACCGGGCCGAGCCCGGAAAGGGTCACCGTGCCGAGGCCGGGGGACAACGCTCCGCGGGCCAAGCCGGCGGCTTTGAGTCGCCTCTGGTGGAGATGTATTGCCGCAGTCGGGCCGAGGGTTTTGGGCCGGAAGTGAAGCGGCGGATCATGCTCGGCACCTATGCCCTCTCGGCCGGCTACTACGACGCCTACTATGCCAAGGCCCTGCGGGTGAGGCGGCTGATCCGGCAGGACTATCTCGACGCCTTCCAAACGGTTGACCTGATCGGCGGGCCGGTGTCGGCCACGCCAGCGTTCAAACTCGGCGAGAAGACGGACGATCCGCTGGCGATGTATCTCGTCGATCTCTACACCGTCGGCACCAATCTGGCCGGTGTCGGCGGCATCTCGTTTCCCTGCGGCTTCACGAAGTCTGGCCTGCCGATCGGTTTTCAACTGCAGGCGCCGCCACTCGCCGAGCCGCTCCTGCTGCAAGCAGCCGACCGGTTCCAGCGGCTCACCGACTGGCACCGCCGCAGGCCCCAGGCCATGGAAGGGGGGAAGGCATGAGCACCAACACCCCCTACACCACGATCATCGGTCTGGAAGTGCACGTGCAGTTGATGACCCGCACGAAGCTCTTCTGCGGCTGCTCCACGAAGTTCGGTGGCGCACCAAACACGCAGGTCTGCCCGACCTGCCTCGGCCTGCCCGGCTCGCTGCCGGTGATGAACCGCCAGGCGTTCGACCTCGCCCTGCGGGCGGCACTGGCGCTCGAGTGCACGATCGCCCCGTTCACCAAGTGGGATCGTAAAAACTACTTCTATCCCGATCTTCCCAAGGGCTATCAGATCAGTCAGTTCGACCTGCCGTTTTCGAGCGATGGGTTCCTGGAGGTGGTCGACCCGAAGGGGGCCTTCGAGCCGCGTCGCGTGGGCATCGTCCGCGTGCATCTGGAAGAGGACGCCGGAAAGAGCATGCACGACGATGCAGCCGGCACGGGCGACACCCGCATCGATCTGAACCGCGCCGGCACGCCGCTGTGCGAGATCGTCACACAGCCCGATCTGCGGAGTCCGCAGGAGGCACGAGCCTGGCTCAACGAACTGAAGCTCCTGCTCGTCTACCTCGGCGTGAGCGACTGCAACATGCAGGAGGGCAGCCTCCGCGTCGATGCCAACGTGAATCTGCACATTCCTGTGCCGGCGACCGCCGGGGCTGAGGCCCGTATCGCGAAAACGCCGATCGTCGAAATCAAGAACATGAACAGTTTTCGATCCGTCGAGCGGGCCCTCACCTACGAGGCCGCCCGGCAGTGGGAGGAATGGCAGGCGACGAAGGCCGAGATGGGGAAGACTCCGAAACAGACACGCGGCTGGGACGATCCCGCCGGCATCACGCGTGCCCAACGACACAAGGAGGAGTCGAGCGACTATCGCTACTTCCCCGAGCCCGACCTTGTGCCGGTGACGGTGACCGCAGAGCGGATACAGTCGATCCGTGGTGGGATGGGCGAACCGCCAGTGTCGCTCCGCAAGACGCTCGCCTCACAGTGGCAGATCTCGGCCTACGACGCCGATGTGCTCGTGAACCAGGGCCGTGAACTCGTCGACTACTTCGAAGACCTCGCTACCCGCGTGGGCGAGGGGAAGGTGGCGAGCAACTGGATGCAGCAGGACGTGCTCCGCATCCTCAATGAGACCAATGGCACGGTATCCGCGTTTCCCGTACGACCGGCGGGCCTCGCCGACCTGATCGGCCGCGTGAAGAAGGGCGACTTCGATACCAGCCGGGCCCGTGAAATTTTTGCCGAGATGGTGACCAGCGGCCGTCCAGTCGATGACGTCGTGGCGGGCATGGGCATCTCCGCAGTCAGCGACGACGACGTGATCGCCCTCTGTCGCGAACTGCTGGCCGCCAATCCGAAGATCGTGGCAGACGTGAAGAGCGGCAAGGAGCAGGCCGCCGCCGGACTGATCGGGCAGGCGAAGAAGAAAAACGCCAACGTCAATCCGGGGAAGGTGCGGGCCATCTGCCTCGATCTGATCCGCGAGATGGGGTGAAAGCCCGGGCAAATGCCCCAAACCGCCGCAAACCTCCCCAGAGAGAGGGCCGGAGAGCAGGGTCCCGCGCCATGACTCGCGTCGTCACGCTCACCACCGACTTCGGCTCTGGCAGCGGCTACGTCGCCGAACTGAAGGGCCGACTTCTCCAGGCCGCGACTCCATTCACGCTCGTTGACATCTCGCACGACGTGCCGCCCCACGACATCCGTGCCGCTGCGTGGCTCGTGGGTCAGAGCTGCCCCGCGTTTCCCTCCGGCACGCTCCACATCGTCGTCGTCGATCCCGGCGTTGGCACGCAGCGACAGCTCATCTGGGCCAGACTCGGCAGGCAAGGAGCCCATCCCAGCCACGATCAGGATTTTCTCTGCCCCGACAACGGCGTGCTCACGCTGGCCTTGGAGCGGCTTTCACTGATCGCAGCACGCAGTCTCCGCGTGCCGCCCAATGCCGCGGCGACGTTTCATGGCCGCGACGTTCTCGCGCCCGTGGCTGTCGAAGTGCTCGATGGAATGGATCCTGAGTCGCTGGGCGACCCGCTCGACCAACTCACCAGAATCCGTTGGCCCTGCCCCAAGGAGACGCCCAGTGGCGTGCAGGGTGAAGTGATCCACGTCGACGCCTTCGGCAATCTGGTGACAAGTCTCCCGGTCACGCTGCTGCCGCGACTCCAAGCGGCCGGCCGGCTCCGCGTAGGCCCGCACGAGATCAGCACCATCGTCCGGACCTATGGCGACGCTGTTCCAGGCACGACCGTGGCGCTCGCCGGCTCGCAGGGCTTCATCGAGGCGGCCGTCGTGGAGGGCCGGGCCGCCGAGCGGCTCAACGCCCAGATCGGCACGCCCGTGGCGATCGAAGCACCGGCTTCGGAGTCCAGGCCGTCGTAAAAACGCCTCGCACGCCTTCGCAGTCTTAGAGCGCATCTTAGACAGCTGTAGCGACGACTTGATACACCTGAAAAGGTAGGCGAGGGGGTCGGCGGAAGCTCGAGGAGCGTTGGGCCGCCGCGGCCCCCGCGACGAGACTTTTGCCGACCCCGAAGCCGGTGCTACACCTAAGTCAGATGCGTTCTAACGTGGCTGCTGTTGTTGCTGCAACTGCTGCACGAACGGCAGCCGCACGCCCTGCGCGCGATCGTAGCGAGCCTGCAGATCAGCGAGTTGCGCGGGCGTCGGCGGAACGCCATACAGCTGACGGAACACGTCGGTGACGTAGAGGTCCCGATTCGACCGCTGCCGTTCGAAATATTCCGAACTGCTTAGAATGCCGGCCTGCACGTCGGCGAGCGACTTTCCCTGCTGGAGATCGGCCAGCCAGACCTCGGTCTCGTAGGGCCGCGGCGGGCGTCCGAGATAGGTCTGGATCCACTGCTGAATCTGGGCACTGGGCACCACGGCCGTCGGTGCCGGCGCGGCCTGCCCCGCCAACGTGAGATCGACCCGCTGCTCACGGTCGAGCGATGCGAGAGTGACCGGCGAGGTGGTCTGCAAGAGCACGTGGCCAGCATCCTCCACCCGGGCGTCGACCGCATAGCGATGCGCGGGCGTCGGCGCTGGCGGATCGAGCCGATACGACACCGGAAATCCACGCGCCACGGGAAGCTGACCTTGCGTGAGCGCCACATCCCGCCACTGCGGCTCGGTGACGTCGAGAAGCCGTACGGTGATCACCGAGGTCGGAGGCACCTGCAGGCCCTGAGGGGCATTGAGCACGCCGTTGATGGCACGCGATGCCGTGCCGAATTGCGCGGGCAAGGAAACCAGGCCACCGGTACGTCCATTGCGAACGAGGAGCGGCACGCGGCCTGCCGAGTCCACGCGCCGTGCCAGTTCGTCGCCTACGTCGTAGAGCCGGTCGCCCACCATGCCGACCTGATAGCCCGCCACGTTGACGATTGTGTCGCCCGCCTGCAGGCCGGACGCCTGTGCCACCGACCCGGGATTCACGCTGACCACCTCGACGCCAGTGGCCGTATTTTGCGCCATGATGCCGAGCGGCAGCGTCGCGGGGCGGGCACTCGGCACGGCACTCGCGGCGACGGTATCCCGCACTCTCGCATCCTGTGCCACCGACATCCCCGGGGCGAGAAACAAACCGGCCAGAGCAACGGATGACAACGATGCCATCGGACGGAAGGCAGCGAATTGCAAGCATTTCATGATGGTGCTGATGATCCAATTCATGCGCGGAAATCTGTTCACGAACCCCGACAACGCAGCTGACACACGCGGCACACTCGCCGCTCACACCGAATGAGCACTACCTCGCCATGGACCAGCCGAGCAGTTCCTTCTGGGCATGGATTTCGCCGCGAGTGAGCGGCAGGAGGGCATCCTTGGCCACATCGAGCTGGCCAGAATAGCTCAGCACATACTCCATGAATTGACGCACCTGCGGCAGCATGGAGCCTTCTTTCGGCACGGCCACTGCCAGAAACAGCGGCCGGCAATCGGGAGTACGATCCGAGCCCACGACGGCGTCGGCCAGCGGCGCCGCATTGGCTGGGATCACCAGAGGCAGCCGCTTCACGCCCGGCCAATGAGCATGTTCATCGCCCACCAACCCCAGACCTCCACGATCGGCTGCGATCGCTTCAGCGAGTTCGGCCTCGGTCTTGTGTTCGGCGATCGCGAGCTGACACGACGTCGCTCCGGTCAGCAGCCGGTCCATGTGCCAGCGCGTTCCCGATCCCAGCCCCCGGCCATGCACGCGAATGGGCACATCCTTCCACTCGGCACTTCCGTTGAGGCGATCCCAGTGGGTCGCCGCCAGAGCCTCGGTGGTGGCAGCGTTGTCCTTCGAGGCCGGCCGCAGGATTCCGGTCTCGGGCGACCAGAGCAACTCAGTGACCGGATTAGCAGGGTGCACAATCCAGACGAGACGGTCGAATGCCGCGACCACGACGACCAGTCGCTTGTTGCTCTTCTGTTCCCACGCAGCCTTCTCGGCATCAGTCACCGGTCGGCTCATGAGGGCGATGTCGGCCGTGCCATCGACGAGCGACTGCCAGCCGGCCTCTGAACTGTTGCTGGCGACGGAGCACTCTGCCTGGGGATGTATTTTCACGAAACCATAGGCCCACTGCGCCGCCGCCTGCTGGAGCGTCGAGGAACCAGCCAGTCGGATTGTCCCCTGCGTGCCGGCCTTGGGTTGGTAGGTCATGGAGGCGAGGTCGGCCAAGGGGTTTGCCGACGACGACGATGGGGAATCGACTGCCGGCTCCTGGGCGACGGCCAGTCCGCCACCTGCTGCGAGCAGCCATACGACCATTGGAAAAAGACGACGAAAAACTGTGTGCATCATGCGGAGGATCTCCCTTGGTGGGGGAGCTTACGGGATCGCTCCGCAGTCCGTGAAGCTCACTTTCCGAGGCGGATTTCCGCCGCGGGCTTCACTGCACGACAGACTTGCTGCCTTCCGTGGAGCCGCCGATAGGGGCCCCCTCCGGCATCGGCCGACAGGCCGTGGGAATGCCCAGCCGATGCATGTCTTCCCGGACGGTGCGGTAGACGTCGAAGCTGTCGGGATAGCACCAGAGCGTCACCGTCGTCTCGGGCGTCACTGCCGAGAGCACCTGCCGAAACCGCGACCGGGGTGAGAGAGCCTCCTCGGTGGTCTCGCCATTGCCCATACCGACCGGCCGCACCACCCACTCGCGAGACCGGATCAGGACCTGCCCTCGCGACTGATCCACCTTCGCCTCGATCACGTAGTCGAGCGAAAATCCCTGCACGGGACCGACCGATTCGATCCGCGACGCCAATTCCGCAATGGAGCCGGAATGCCGCCGCGTCTGCGACTTCGCCAGTTCGAAGAGCTCCTCGATCGGAATGAATGCGATCCGGCCCTCACCCAGACGGAAATGGATCTCCTCCCCATTGACAGTGCGGCCGACCGGCGTGGGATAGGCCAGCACTTCCTTCGTCGTGGCCGGCAGATGGGCCAGCCCTTCAGCCTCGAGCGTGCAGTGCTCGATCTCCGTCTCGAGTTCCTTGCGCCGCGCCGCAGCCTCAGCGGCCTTGACCTTCACGGCGTCGGTTTCTTGCTTGCGTCGGTCGATCTCCAGAGTGGCCGCCGACACCGCCGTGGCGAGTTGCAGCCGCGCCTCCCCAGCAAATGCGGCGGCTGTCGCGACCGTGCGGCCCTGTGCCGCCAGTTCCTCGACCTCGCTCTCGGCCAGCGCGACCTTCTGATCCAAAACGTCCACTTCCTGCTCGAGCGCGGCGACGCGGTCGCTCTGGACCGGCATCGCATTCTGAATCACCTGCCGTGCCCGACCGCCCACCAACATGACGAGAATAATGAGGATGCCGACGATGTTCGTGACCACGTCAAGGAACGAATCCTGACCGGCGGAGCTTATATCTTCTGGCTTGGGTCGAGGCATCACTCACACTCCACGGTTCAACGGGCCGGCACGACGGCAGTAGTCCGGTTGATGGGGGGCAGGGGGCGGATCTGGTCACGTCTGTCGCCGGACCGCGTATCGATACCACTCTCGGCGAGCAGACGCTCAAGATCCTCACGACGCGAGCGGCCGTCGGCGGTTTCAGAGAGGACCAGTTCCGGCTTCCAATACATCCGATCGCCAGCAATGCCCCACCGCTCCACCCGCGTATGAACGGTGGCGACGAGCGGATCAATCGCGTCGGCTGTGTCCCCGGTCACCGGGAGACGGGTTTCCACTCGGCGGCCCGAGTCGTCGAGGAAGCGCAATTCGTGCAGCGAGCATTCCACGCGAATCGGCCGGGTGAGCGGAATCGGTCGGTCTTGCGTGGCGAGGCTTGCCCAGTTCTTGCCGCGAGACTGAGCCATCGATGCCGACGCTCCCGCCTGTCCGCCAGCCTGTCCGCCAGCAGCGCCACCAGCCTGACCGCCAGCCTTCGCGAGCCCGGGCATCGCCGGTCCGCTGCCGCCGCCTGCCGAGCCACCGCCCTGTTGATCGGTGCCGCCGCTTGAGCCTCCTGCGGAAGAGCCACTGCCTCTCGCGGAAGAGCCGCCAGCCACAGAGGAGCCACCAGCACCTTCGCCACTGACTCCGCTGGCGGGCCCACTGCCGCCACTCGTCGCGTTGCTGCCAGCCGCAGCCGATGATCCCGTTGCAGCCTGGCCACCGGCGCCATTCGGGCCACCAGTCGTTCCCGGGCCGCCCGTTCCGAACGTTGATGTGCCACTGTATCGATCACCGGCGGCTCCCCCGACTGCTCCTCGACCACCAGCCCCGAACCGGCCGCCGTCGGTCCCGCCAGCGCCACCACCCAGAATGACGTCGCCGCCCGTGCCGTATCCGTCGCCCGCACCGGTCGAGTCGACGGCACCCCCTGAGGCATCGGTCCGGGCCGCGCCACCCTGGGCGGCACCATTGCCCCCTCCTGCCGCCCATGTACCTCGGCCCTGGCCGCTGCCGCTTGCGTCGCCCGAGCCGTCGCCCGAACCCCCTTGGCCGCCCCCAGCGCCCGCCTGTTGTCCGTTTTTCCAGTCCCACCGCGACTGGTCGCCGAGCACGCTCGGCCCGCCATCGGCGACGACCCCACCGCGGGTTGGCGCTGCCCTGTATTGCTGCGGTGGCCGCACCGGCCGCGCCGGACGCACCTCCGCCAGCCACGCCAGTCGTGCTCGCGATTCCTCGATCGCTCGCTTCTCCACCTGGGCCAGCATTGGGTCGGACGGCGGAAACGTGAGCGTCCAATCCTCATCGATGAGCTGGTAGCCAAACTCGCTGCCCCACGACTGGATCGCCTCGCGAGCCGCGTAGTAGGCCATCACCCCCGACGGCCGCACGAGCAGAAGCGGATAGGGCTGCGCCGCCGGGTCATTCGTGCCCCCTTGCGCAGCAACGATATGCTCGCGAGCCGCCCGCAGCGCACTGGCAAGCGGGTTACCAGGTCCCGGCGGACCTTCGAAATCTCCCGGACTCAGCCGAATGCCCTCCGGTTGCAGGAAGACGCCGTCGCCGCAGCATTCGATATAGAGCGGCCGACGGTGCGTGCCATGGCGTCCCTCATAGGGCACGACGGCGTAGGCCGGTGGCTTCGTGTCGCGGCCTTCACGGGCCTTGTCGAGCGACTCCCGCGTACTTTTGAGCCGCTCTTCCAGACTGCGGAGTGTGTCATCGTCGACCGCCACCGCTCCGGTTTCGGAGGCCAGCGCCGCCGCAGTCCGCTCCAGCTTCGCGAGTTCATCCTGCAGATGACGGGTGTTTTCCTCGATGCCCGCCAGCTGCATCCGCGCGTTGGCGAGCTCCTCGGCCGTCCGCTCACGCACGCCCGCCAGCTGATCACGCCGCCACATGAGGCTGTCGCGCGCGATCTCCAGTTCTGCGGAGAGCTCCTCGCTCTCTTGATCGAGCTTGGCCGCCTCATTCTGTTTCACGGACCGGCTGAAGAGCACCAGCACGACCAGCAGCGCCCCCATCGTGCACAACAGCACGGCGAGAAACGGAAACAGTGAAATCGTCGGCCCCGCGACGGCTAGTTTGCGGCTCATGCAACCTTTCCGGTACGGCGGACGGCCTGGAGCTCGACCCGACGGGTTTCGCCCGACACATCGCCAGCCCGGACAGCCAGCAACTGGACCGCCGCGGCGAGCATGGACAGTGTCTCGTCGAACCGCCCAGTGGCGGCCAGCGTGTTGAGGTTGGCATCCAGCGACCGCTCGAGCGCGGAGAGGTCGCGGGTGGCGTCGACGACCTTGCCGAGCAGGGTCGTCTGATCAGCCAGACTGCCTTGGTGCTGTTGGAGACCACGAACGGCGTGGGCCAGCGAGTCTGCCGCCTGCGTCCAGCGATCTTCACGCTGCGAGAGCAGTTTGTCGTGCGATTCGACGAGCGCGTCACTCCAGCGGCTGAGCGTGCCGTCGAGCGATGCAGAGAGGGAGTCATTGAGCGTTTTGCCCGCGTCGTCGAGCACTTTGGCGAGGTTCGTGGCCGCCGTCCGCTCCAGAGCCCGCCACGACTGCGCCTGGGCCTCGATCAGCTGGCTGGAACTGCGGCTGACGGTCTCGGCCAGCCGGGCCACAGCGAAGGTGGCACCGCCATCGCCCGCGAGCGACTGGAACCGGCCAGCCAGTGCCGACCATGCCGCCTCGTCGACGTCGCCCAGCAACGCCTGCTCGGAGCGGTCGACGATGAACTGGAGGAGCATCAGCACCATCGACAGCCCAAGAGCGATGGCCGTCGTGTCGAACGCCGTGCCGAGACCTGAGACGACGCCCGTCATGTTATCGAGCTGCGACGGCGAGAGGCAGGCGATCGCGTCGGTGATGCCGATCACGGTGCCCAAAAAGCCCATGATTGGAATCGCCCAGATCACGAACCGCACCAATCCATAGCTCTGCGCAGCCCGCGCGGCATCGAGGTCAGAGAGATATTTGAGATGGTCCTCGAGGGTGTCGGCGGATCCGGTGCGAACGACGATGTCGAGCGCCTCGCGGAGGCGGCGGACCACGTAAGACGATTGATTTCGATGGCTTTTTCCATCCGCTTCCACCAGCGAGTCAGCCACCAACTGAGCGTCCGCGGGATTCTGCCCCCCCTCGGGGATCGGTTCGAGCCACTCGCCACTGACATCCCGCCTCTGACTGCGGACTTCGGCGCCCTTGATCACGAGCGCTGCGAGGCCGACGAAAAACATCACCACTTCGACGTATTCGACCCAGTGCCCCGCCAGATACCGAATCACCAACGGATTGGTGATCACGCCCATGTGGATCAGGCCAAAAAAGCCAAAACTGAGGGCCGCCCCCCACAGAATCGGAGAGCGGATCAGGAAGGTCGTCAGGGAGTTGAGTTTCGACACGGAGATGGTCCTCAGAAACGGCGGGGAGCGACGATGCCGGAACGCATGGTCGTACCGACGTGTCTTCTCCATCGGTAGGGTCTGCCTGATCGATTGAATCGAAACAGCCGATCGCGAAAAAGATGCGGGATGGAACAACCACGCCGGCAAGCCTGGCAGCCTAGGGGGACTGCGTGTTGGAGCGGCCAAGAACCTCCCGCGTGCTGACGGGCCAATGAATTCCCTGGCCCGCAGCTCTGACTGCTTGAACGCACTCTTTCAGCCGCCATAGACTCTCAGGCTCAGGACCCCGCTCAACAGGCTCACCAGCTGTCAGGAATCACCATGCCCCATTTTTGGAATTCCGGGAATGTGGACACCCGCCGCGGTCTCATCGCGGCCGGATGCCTCTCTGCAGCGGTGGCCATCGCTGCCGTACTGGGCGGCGGCGGCCTGGCAGCGCAGCGGGCAGGGCGGGCCCCACAGGCTGCAGCGGGCGATCAGGCCGGCCCGCTCTGGACACTGTCGAGCCCTCTTGACGACGGCCGTCAGATGCTGCTGATCGTCGACCAGCAGAACCGCTCACTGGCGATTTATCACGTCGACCCAGCCACCGGCTCGCTCACGCTCAAGAGCACGAGGGATATCAGCTGGGACCTCCTGGTCGAAGACTTCAACTGCCAGGAGCCAAGGCCGTCTGCTCTGAAGAAAATGCTGGAAATGCCGAAGTAACCGGCAGCGGTGCCCGTGCCGGGTGTATCGACTGTACCCAGGTTTGCCGGCCGGTGTGGACCCGTATAATCGAGAAGACGAATTCAGATGGAGGGAGGACGGTCGCCTCCCCACCGTCTCTCCCCGGTCACGGATCATGTCGGTCGGGTTCATGCTTTTTTGAATGTGAAGGCACCATGGCCGGCAAATTTCTGCTGATCGAAGAGGCGGCCCGCCAACTCGGCGTCACTGCGGACGAGATTCATCGCTTCGTCGAACGCAAGAAGTTGTTTCCGCTCCGCGACGGAGCCACGCTGAAATTCAAGGCCGATGAGATTGAGCGATTGATGGCGGAGTCGGCCGAGCAGAGCGGCACGTCGGGGCTGGAGCTTGAGCTTGATCTGGATGACGAGCCAAAGACGGTGCCGGATGGTATTCCACAAGGAAAGACGGTCGACCTTGAACTGGTCGACAGCGTTGTCGTTACCGGCAGTCCGCTCCCGGGCACGTCGGGGGAGCCCGACAGCCTGGTCATCGGTGGGAGCGGCCCGCTCGCGGGCAGTTCCGCTGGCGACGTGTCGTTGGGGGCGGCCATCGGCGGCGCGGAATCGATTTTTTCGGTCGATTCGGGCTCGCAAAAGGACGTCGCGCGAGCAACGTTGGGCTCCAGCAACGTGATCGGCGGGCTTGAGTCCATGGACCTCGACATTGATTCGATCGCGGGCCTCTCGTCTCCGGCACTCGCAGCTTCGGCATCGCCCGCGGAAGGGTCGGCGGCGGGCCCTGCCGATTCTGGCACCCTTGACATCGACCTGTCCGGCATTGGCGGCGGCTCGCAGCCGAGCAACGCCTCCGGGTTGAATGCCAGCGGTTCACTGGTGTTCGGATCGGACGTCAACACCGCGGGCGGCTCCGGTCCACCGACCAACGCCGGATCGGCACTGTCGGGTGCACTCGATAGCGGACTGTCGTTGGAGGATGACGACGCGGCGGTGGAGGGGATCGATTTGGGGCCGCTGGATGCCGGGCTGGCTGGCGGATCTCTGGCCGCCGGGAACAGTGCCACCGACCTGGGAGGAGTGGAGTTCGACCTCCCACACATCGACGAAAGCGTCGACGATAACGATGACAGTGCGTCCGTTGTCGCCTTCGACACGGGATCGGGAGAGACGGGGGCGGGGGATTCGTTCTTCGGAGATGCCGTCGGCGAGAGTTCCGGCTACAGCGGTGACATGCCGCTGTCGGCTGACATCATGCCCAACCTCGATGGTGGCATTGCCGTGGACATGGTGCGCGACACCCGATTCAGCACCTGGCAGATTTGCGGGCTCGTCTGCTGCTCACTCCTGCTGCTCACCGGCGGCTTCGTGATGTTCGATCTGATGCGGACAATTGGCAGCCCGAACGACCTCGTTCTTTCCGGCCCGCTCCTGAACCCGCTTTCCTCCGTCTTTGGCTGGCGGTAGTCGCCCCGTATGCTCCCGGCGACGGCCCACCGTGCTACCATACGAGGATGAAGCTCTTTGCACGCTCCTCGTTCTTCTGGGCGATCGTCGCCAGCCTGACCGCGTCCTGCCGACCAGCCACGGACGTTCAGCCGAACGACGTGCGCACGTACACGGCGCCCAAGTCGGCTAGCCCTGCGGAGGCAGCGGCGAAGCCAGCACGAAACGCCGCGGCAACTCCACCGGTGGCCGCGGCAACCGGAGGGCCGGCGCTCGAATACGACCTGCCCGCGGGCTGGACGGACGTGGGAGCCAGCGGCATGCGGTTGGCCACCCTGCGCACCGGTTCAGGCGACGCCGCAGACGCCGGCGAGATCACAATCATTCCTGCCTCGGGCACGCTCCAGGGCAACGCTGCCCGTTGGCAGGAACAACTCACCCCGGGCGCCGATCCCGATCTGGTCGCCCGCGCCATGGAGAACGCGGAAACGGTGCCGGTCAACGGCGTGGAGGGCACCATCCTTTTGCTCGTGGACGACGCGACGGACAATCAGCAGGCAATTCTGGCCGCCATGATCCCGTTCGAGCCATCGACCTCGCTGTTCGTCAAATTCAAGGGCTCTGCCGCACAGGCCGTCACGCTCCGCGAACCGTTCACCGCATTCGTCCGCTCGATCCGGTGGAAGTGACTTCACCGCCCTCCCCACCAGACGCTCGGCACGCAAAACCCTCTTCAGCGACTTCCAAAAGCACGTTCACGTCCTCTCGCACGGATCCACGCCCATGGCAACTGGCCGTCTCCCTTCGCACGACAGTGCCTCGACGCTGCGTTTTGAGGCTCGCTCTTCCGGCCGCAATGGGGGCTCGGCAGGCTGGCAAGTTCTCCGGGCCTGTGGCTCGCTCAAGGTCACGGTCGTGATGTTTCTTGCCGGCATCTTCCTGCTCTTCGTCGGCACACTGGCGCAGGACGAGAAGAATCTGCCAGAGGTGAAGCAGGAGTATTTCAATAGTTGGATCGCGAATGTGCCGTTTTCCGACTTCTTCCCGGTGACGATCTTCGGGCCGTCCACACTCACGGGCTGGTTCCCCTTTCCGGGCGGCGCCACGGTCGGTTTGGTGCTGCTCGTCAACCTGGTCGCCGCCAAACTCACCCGCTTTCATGTGCACGCCGCGGGGACCCGGCTGGTGGTCGGCACTCTGGTGTCGCTCGTCGGCGGGTTGTTGACCATGTTCGTGATCCTGAGCGGGCACTATGCCGACGGGCTGCAGGGCCGGCCGCCGATCGACTACGCGACCGTGTGGCGGCTGGTCCAAGGCTCTGCGGTGGGTTTGGCCGGCGGGCTGCTCTGGGCTGCGATCGCTGGCCGCGATCTCAGCCGGCTGACGCGGATCGTGCTCTGGCTGGCCATGGTGGCTGCCGCAGCGGTGGCGACGATCAGCCTGTTTGGGGGCGAGAACTGGCGGATGAGCGAGCCGGGCCTGCGGATCATGTGGCAGTTGATCCAGTCGAGTGTGGCGTCGCTCATCCTGCTGGCAGGCCTGGTGATGGTGTTCGGCAGCCGGGGTGGCAATGTGCTGATCCATCTGGGCGTGGGGCTGCTCATGCTTGGGCAATTCGCCTTCGGCGACCGCCAGATCGAGGAACGCATGGCGCTCATCGAGGGGCAATCGAGCACCATGGCCCTCCGCACCGATGAAACCGAATTGGCGGTGATCCGGCCCGACGACGCGGCAAACGATCGCGTCACGGTGATCTCCGGCCGCCTGCTGAAGGCTCGCTCCGGGGGCGAGCCGATCGTCGTCGACGACCTTCCGTTCGATGTCCGGGTGCTCTCCTTCTTTCCGAATTCAAGCGTGATCCGCGTGGGCCCGGTCGCGCCCAACTTGGCGACGACGGGACTCGGCAAGAGTTGGTTGGCAACCGACAAGGCTCCCGAGGGGGGCGCAAGCTCCAAGACAAACATCGCTTCGGCTTATGTACAACTGCGAAACCGCGCAACCGGCGCCGACATGGGCACGTTCCTCGTCAGTCAGTTCATGAACGACCAGGCGCAGATCTTCATGGGCGGCGGCCGCGACGAGGTCGATACGGCCAGCGTCGACGGCACGCCATTCCAGCTGCAATTGCGGTATCGCCGGGAATACAAGCCCTACTCCATCACGCTCACCGACGTCCGGCGGATTAACTACGGTGCCAGCGAGACGCCCCGTGACTACTCCTCCTACGTGACGTTCACCGACACCGCCACAAAGGCGCAGCAGGACGGCCGCATCTGGATGAACAATCCGGTGCGGTACCGCGGCGAAACCTTCTACCAGAGCCAGTATTCGCAGGTGGAGCTCCCCAACGGCACACGGAGCGAAATGACCGGCCTGCAGGTGGTTGAAAATGCCGGTTGGCTGATCCCCTACGTCGCCTGTGTCCTCGCCCTCTGGGGCATGCTCGCCCACTTCGGCGGCACCTTCCTGCGGTTTGCGGACCGCTACGATCGGGGTCTGGAGAGAAGCCTGGCAGCGCGACCCAATCTTGATCCGAGCCGAGCCGATGCGGCCCTCGCAGCGAGTGCATCTGGCAGCCGCCCGGGCTCCAGCCGCAACCAGCGGCGGGCTGACCGCCGGGCCGGAGATCGGCTGGCGTCGGCCGGCGGAACAGGCATCCGCCCCACCACGACAGCATCCGATCTTGTCATGCCACTCCTGGCCCTCGGGCTCGTGGGATTCTTCTGTCTGATGGCCACCTATGACCGATCGGCACGGGGAGATACTCGTGACTGGCGTTCCGCCGCAGCGTTGCCTGTCTTGCACGAAGGACGGATCAAGCCGCTCGACACGGTGGCCCGCAACACGCTGCAGTTGCTCGGCAACAGGACAAGCGTGGTCATGCCGAAGCCGGGCGAGGCCCCTCAACAGGCTCCGGAGAGAGCGGCCGTCGATCTGCCGGCGGGCACGGTGTCGGCAACGGAGTGGATGCTGGGCATGATGGCTGGAGCCGACTGGGTGGAGCACGCTCCGGTGTTCCGGATCGACGCCCAGGAGGTCACCGACCTGTTCGATCTCTCGAGGCGAAAGGGCCATCGCTACAGCCATGCCGAACTTGAAAACGGCCTGCCCAAACTCCGCAAGCAGCTTGAGTCGATGCGGGACGTGCCACCGGAGCAATTCAGCTTTACCCAGAAGAAGTTCTCCGAGATCAACCAGAAACTGATGGCCTACGACCTGCTGCGCTACAGCTATGAGACCCCGCGGCTACCAGACCCTGGCGAAGGTGAAGAAGCGCGGAAGGAACTCCTCAGCGAGATGGAGCGGGTGATGCAGATGGCCCGACGGATCGAGGCGAGCCATCCGCCCGCGGCACTCCCTCCGAAGCCAGCGGCCGGCAACTCTACCCTCCCCAAAGGCTCGCCCCGCGAGGGGGAAGGGGAGTGGCAGTCGCTCTACCCTGCCTGGGTATCTGCCATCGTCGGCCGGCTCTTGGCTGGCCGACCCGGCCAGCCGGCGTTCGAAGTGAATCCAGGTCTGCTCCCGCTGACCGAATTGCTCGGGGCCGTGAGTCGCACGCCAGCCGAATTCAATCGGGCACTGGATACCTTCAAGGCATCCACGGCCTCGCTTCCCGAGGTTCGCGCCGTCGTCGACAAAACCGTCTACGAGGCCTGGCTCAATCGCTTCAATCCCATCGATCTGGCCAAGTGGCTCTACGTGCTGGCTGGCGTCGTCTGTTTTTCGAGCTTCCTTATCGGCAGGCGACCGCTGAACCGCTTCGTGTTCTGGATGCTCGTGGGCATTCTGATCCTCCACACGTTTGCCCTCGGCAGCCGTATTTACCTCACCGGCAGGCCCCCAGTTGTGAATCTCTATTCATCGGCTGTCTTCATCGGCTGGGCCTGCGTGCTGGCGGGGCTGGCCCTCGAGGCGTTGCACGCCAACGGCATCGGCAATCTCGTCGCGGCGATCAGTGGAGCCCTCACGCTGATGGTGGCATACGGCCTCGACTCAGGCGACACAATGCACGTGCTGCAGGCGGTGCTCGACACGCAGTTCTGGCTCTCCACGCACGTCATCACGGTCACCCTCGGCTACGGCGCCACCTTCCTGGCAGGAGTGCTCGGCATCTTCTCGATCGTCCAGCGGGTCGCAGAACGGTGGACGGTGTCGACCGAGTCGCAACGGATTGCGGCCCGAAGTGAGCAGGATCAGCTCTATCGCATGACCTACGGAGTCGTCTGCTTTGCACTCTTCTTCAGCTTCATCGGCACGGTGCTCGGAGGCCTCTGGGCCGACGACAGCTGGGGCCGCTTCTGGGGCTGGGATCCGAAGGAGAACGGCGCCCTGATGATCGTGCTCTGGAACGCCGCCGCCCTTCACGCGCGGTGGGACCGCTGGCTCGGCCCCCGGGGCTTTGCCCTCTTTGCCATCGGTGGCAACATCATCACGGCCTGGAGCTGGTTTGGCACCAATCAGCTCGGCATCGGGCTCCACAGTTATGGATTCACCAGCGGCGTGCTGATGCTCCTGGCCGGTTTCGTGGCCAGCCAACTGGTGCTCATCGCGGCCGGCTGGCTCCTCACGCGGCCAGACGCCGACTGAGAATCCCATCGCTCACGCTCCGGACTTGCATGACCGTTCCCATAAAAGCCCCGGACGGAAGTCCGGGGACTCCGGTGCGTTGGGCGATCCCGGATCTGCATGGCTCGCGGGCTGGCATTCGCACCCGGAGTCCCCCAGCTTCCGCCGGGGGCTTCTTGTCCAAGGTCGGCAGGCACCTGCCGCCAGCGGTCACCGTCAAACTGCTCCACCCTCACCGATGAGGCGGTGAGCGTGAGGGCGATGGCGCCGCCGGCTGATTCGGCGTCTGGCCCCGTCTTGATGACGCTGACCAGCCCACCATCCAGCCGCGCCCCGGCATAGGCATCGCGAACCTCCGGCCACCCGGCGGCCCCCAGGCCGCTCACGACCACCCAGTCAGCCGCCGTAGCCCGTGCGATGTCGGGGGGCAGGCTTGTGCGGCTGCCATGATGCGGCGCCACGAGCACGTCGCAACTGTCTGGGTCGGATGCCACAAACCGGGCCAGAGCCTCCCCTTCAAGGTCGCCGGTAAGGAGCAGCCTTCGGCCCGCGGATTCGACGGCGAGCACGAGACTCGTTTCGTTGTCGGTTGTCGCATCAGCCGCTGATGCCACTGCGTGCTGTTCCAGATCGCTGTCCTCGACCTCTGGATGCAGGACGCGAATCCGGCAGAGTGAATCGAGCGCGAACGAATCGCCCGCCTGCGCGGCCCGTACTCTGATCCCCGCCACCCGCGCCTGCCGTAAAAGTTCCGCTACCGCCCACGACTCACTCACGAGGAAGGGCGGTGGCACAACGATCTCTCCCACGGTAAACCGCTCGAGCAGCTCCGGCACGGCATTGAAGTGATCCGTGTCGGCATGCGAGATGACGAGCGTATCGATCTGCGTGACACCCTCGTGCCAGAGAACGGCCGTCATGGCCCGCCTGGCTGCGGATGGCGCACCGAGCCTTCCGGCGTCGTACACCAGGCACCGGCCCGCCGGGCTTCTGACGACGATCCCGCAGCCATGTCCCATCGCCGCCACCACCACCCGCATTTCGGCGTGTTGTGGAGAGACAAGCCGCTGCATCAGCAGGGCGGCCCACCCAACGCCCGTCCATGCCACGGCCACGACCACCCAGGTGCCGATGCGGGCCAACCGCTCCCGGGACACGACAAGCAGCGTGAACACGAGCACCGCATACCATCCTGCCACCCACCACTCCGGCGGCCCAGTCACCCAGAAATAGCCGCCCGGCAAGCCGGCGGCCCAACGCACCACCGCCCCAATGCACCGCAGCGTGGCATCGCAGGCCCAGCCGCAGCCCGCCGCCAGCGTGGCCGACAGAGTCGCTGCCACCAGGCAGAGAAACCCCCACGCCATTGCCACCGCCACCAGCGGCGCGATCACCGGATTGAGGACGAGGCCCACCGGACTGACGAGGTGAAATCGGGCCGCCACCACCGGTGCCGTCACCGCCCAGACGGCGGCGCCTGTGATCACCGTCTCGAGCACCTGCCGACCGATCCGTCGAAGCCGCTTTTCCAGAGGGGAGCGGCTGCGTTCGATGAGCCGTTCGATGGGATCGTCGGGATCGGTGCGGGGCAGGGCGGCCGAGGCTCCGATCAGCACGGCTGTCGACAGAAACGAGAGTTGCGAGCCGACCCGAAACAGTTCCGGCGGATGCCAGAGGAGCACGAGGATCGCCGCCAACGCCAACGAATTGGCCGCCAGCGACCGCCTTCCGATCGCCGCTCCCAGACAGGCCAGCCAGATCAACAGCGTTGCCCGCACGACGGGCGTCTCCGCCCGCACGAGCGTCATGTAGAGCCCTGTGCAACAGGCCACCGCCACGAGCGACCAGCCGCGGGGTAGGGCGAGCATGCGGAGCAGCTTGAAGAGGGCCAGCGATAACAGCCCCACGTGAAGGCCCGAAATAGAGAGAATGTGGATCGTCCCGGTGACGAGAAATTCAAGCGACTCCTCGCGGGGCAGCGACTCCCGACTGCCGAGAAGCAACGCCGCCGCCAGTGGCGCACACTCCGGCGAAAGATGGCGGCGCAACACTTCCACGCCGCCGCTGCGCAACCGATCGATCCAGGTCATGAGCGACCAGCCGCCGGGCCGGACCAGCACCCGTACGCACGCAGCCGAATGAGCTCGCACGATCGACAGGCAACGCAGTAATCGGGCCCGCTCGCGAAAATCAAACTCGTCCGGATTGAGAGGCGGTGGAGGCCGCATGCCCCGTCCCAGCACCCGCACCCGACATCCTGCCGAGAGATCGGGCGGTTCGCCATCCACGATCACAGCCGCCCGTCCGGACGCCGGCCGCCAGGATGCGCCGCCGCGAACGGCCTGCACCGCGACCACGCATTCGCTTGACGGTCGTTGCATCACGGCCTGCGCGGACTCACCTCGCAGTGGATCCAATTGGGGTGCCGACAGCCGCCGTGGCGATTCCAACACGATCCCCTCGATCGCTACCGGCTGCGGCGAGGATGTCAGACTCCAGGCCAGGTCGTCATGCGAAAACAGGTGAGAGCGGACCGCACACCAGCCCGCCCCGCCACAGGCAACCGCTGCCAATAACGCCACACCCGCCCAGCCCGGACGTGCCATGCGATCCAACAGGCCCCAGCCAAGGATCGCCCAGACCAGCAGGGCAGCGACCGCGGCCAGCCACCAGACAACAGCCGACACAGCGATCATGCCCCCGATCGCACAGCCCGCCGCAAGCGCCGCAGCCACCGCCACCAGCGGCCGATCGGGCAGCGGCTCCCGCCGCCCGATCGAGGCGAGCCACTCTGAACTCACATCTGAGCTCACACGTCCGATCGCGTGGATACGCGATCGGACAAGCCCGCGGACCATCAGCGCAAAGGAATGCGAATCTCCCATACCTGTCTTGGCGAGAGCCGCAGCCAGAAGGGGCAACGATCCCCTAGCATGCCCCCGAGGGTCACCGCGTCATTCGAACGCGATGGCGTCGATAGCCACGTGGGCCTCGGGGGGCTCCGGTCGGCGACGAGACGCATGGCCGTTGAGGCCGTCACTCGTCAGGTCAGCCCAGTCCCGGAATGATCCGTCCTTGCGCGAGCGTCGATTGAAGCGACTTGGGAAGGCTGTCGAGGAGCCGCACTTCGGAGAGGTCGAGCAACGATCGCATGATCGTCCCCACGAGGTCGGGGATGAACACCGGATCGGAGGCGGGTTCACCACCGTCGCGGCTCGACCGACCGATCACGTTCCCTCTCCCCAGACCGCCTCCGTAGAGGACGAGAGGAGCAAGGTTGCCCCAGTGATCACGGCCGCCAGCCGCGTTGAGCACCGGCGCACGGCCCATCTCGCCGCAGCACACCAGAAGGATCTTCTCCGACAGTCCGCGGGCCTCGATGTCGTCGATGAGGGCAGCCACAGCATGATCGAACGGGGCTCCGACGTATCTCATTCCCTCAGCGATTGGGGCATTATTGGCGTCGGCATGCATGTCCCAGACAAAGCTCGTTGTCACCGTCACGAACCCCGCTCCGTGCTCGCAGAGACGCCGGGCGAGCAGGAGTAGTTTGCCGATCGACTGCCCATGGTCAGCGTAGTGCTTGTGGTTGTTCCACTTCCTGTCGATTGCCTCGGGGCGAAAGAGGGGCGCCGTGTCATACCGCTCGACGAGGCGGGGATCCTCCTTATCGAGGTCGAAGGCGTCCGACACGCCCCGGAGGAGGGCGTCGAAGGCGGAGTCCTGAATGACGCCAGCGCCGCGCACGGCCGCAAGGTCCCGCCACCGCCTGCCCCGGTCAAGCTCGGCGAGCAGCCCGCGCCGGTCGCTGAGCCGGTCCTGCGGGAGGCGGATCTTCATGTCCTCCTGGAATCCCGCGCCGCCGCCAGGGACGAGCGGTGCATAGGTCGGGCCGAGGTCGCCGGCGGAGGTGAAGTCGCCGAACTGGGTGATCGGCGGTCCGGCGCCGTCGAGCACGGCATGAGGGAAGAGCGTGACGTTTGTCGGCATTGCAGTGGCCGGCCGCATCGGGCCGGCCACCCGTGCGTAGAGCGAGCCGATATTGGCCCGCTGCGTGGCTGCGCCAACGACTGGCTTGATGTCATGGTTGCCGTCGCCGGTGACAAACGAGCGGACGATGTTGAGGAGGTGCGCCCGCTTGGCAAGTTGAGGAAAGGTCGCGCCGAACGCTATCCCAGGGATCGACGTGGCGACGTCTCCGGTCTGGGAGTGGACGTTCGAGGGGCCTTCCGACTTGGGATCGAACGTCTCGAACTGCGACGGTCCACCGTGCATGAAGAGAAAGATGACCGAGCGGTCGCGGAGGTACGGCTTCAACGCATCAGCAGCGAACACGCGGCCGTCGGCTGCGCCATGACCCAGAAATCTCGAAAGGCCGGCCAGCCCCGCCGATCCGACGCGGAGGAATGAACGACGAGCCAAGCCTCGACCGACGCGCATCCCGTCGCCGATTGTGAGCATGTGTGCATCCTCTCCGGAAAACAGCATTCTACCCAAGGGAACCGGCAGGGAAGCACGCCCATCTTTACGACCGAGTTTTTTTTTGCCTATCATCCCGTTCTGGGGAACGTACTTTTTCACTCTCGCACTCGCGAGCACGAAGGCCGGAGCACCATGGATGCCTTGCTTAAAATGCCCCTGATGGCGGATCTGTCTCCCGCCGCTCGAGAACTGATCGCTGCCCGGGCGAGCAGGCGAAAGGTGCCCGCCAGCGAGAAGGTCGTGAAGCAGGGAGATCGCGACACCGACATGTACATCATCGCGGAGGGCACCTTCCGGGTGACGATCACCTGCGAGGCGCTCGGCATCGAACGCGATCTGAAAACCCTCACCCCAGGTGACTGTTTCGGAGAAACCGCCCTGCTTTCGGGAGAGCCGCGGACGGCCACCGTCCAATCAGTCGAAGGTGGCGAGGTCTGGGTGCTCAGCCGCACCGACCTCGAGGCCGTTGCCAAGGAGGAACCGGAGACGCTGCTGGCCCTGTGCCGCATGCTCGCCCGACGGTTCGAGGCGATGTCTCGGCGCGAGGCCACCCTCCGCTTCCTGCATCTCGAGGATTTTCCCGAAGCCCACAAGCACTGCGACGCGCTGCACCAACGGGTGTCGGGATACTGCCGGGCGATTGCCCTCGAGGCCTCGGCCGACCACGCGCTCGTGGCCATGGTGAACCCCTTTGACGCCACCAACCGCGGCTTCATTCGCGAAGCGCTCCGCGGTCGACGGATCGAGTTTGCCGCCATCAGCGCAGACGATTTCGAGCGGTTCGCTGCCTCGCACTTTCACCAGCCCAGCCGTCCCGCAGCGGCCGACATTCAGGATATCGGCGTCGATGCGATTGACAGCAACGGCCAGCCACAGCCGCTCGGCGAGCACCAGACCGCAGAACTGCTCAAGATGTCGTTCCGCACGGCCGCCCTCTCCGGCGGAAGCGACGTGCACTTCGAGCCCGGCGAAAAGACAGGCCAGATTCGAATGCGGCTCGACGGTGATCTGACGACCATCGAATCGGAGATTCCGATGCGGTTGTTCGAGCGGATCGTTTCCCGACTCAAGGTGATGTCACAGTTGGACATCACGGAGCGCCGCCGCTCGCAGGACGGCCGCTTCACCCTCACCGTGGGCGAACGGCGTTTCGACGTGCGATTGAGCACGATGCCTTGCGTGGCAGGCGAAAAGATCGTGCTCCGCCTGCTCGACTCCAGCCAGCATCGCCAGCGACTTCGTGATCTCGTACTCAGCGGTCCGCTCGGCGAGAAGCTGGCGGACATGTTTCACAACCCGACCGGGCTGATCCTCGTCGCAGGACCAACGGGCTCCGGCAAAACAACCACGCTGTATGCCGGCATTGAGGAAATCTGGCAGGCGTCCCAGACGGTGAACATCATCACGCTGGAAGATCCCGTCGAATATCGCCTCCCCTACGCCACGCAGGTGCAGGTTGACCGGGCGCTCGGGGTGACGTTCTCACAATCCCTCGCCACGGCGCTCCGACAGGATCCAGATGTTGTGCTCGTCGGCGAGATGCGGGACGAGGAGTCGGCCAACATCGCCGTCGAGGCGGCGACGACCGGCCACCTCGTTCTCTCGACCGTGCACTGCGACTTCGCGACCGAGGCGATCGCCCGGCTGCGCCGCCTGAACGTGAAGACGTTCCTCATCGCCGCCACCCTGCGGTGCGTGATCGCCCAGCGGCTCGTCCCGAGGATCTGCCGAGCCTGCGCCGAATCCGCTGCGGACCAGCCGATCGTCGACCGGCTCGTCGCGTCGGGGATCATCGAACCAGCGGAGCGGGCGACGCTCCGGAGGGGCATGGGGTGCGACGTCTGCCAGGGTCGCGGAACCATCGGTCGTGTCGGCCTCTACGAGGTACTGCTGATCGACCAGACCATACGGACGCTGATCGAACGGGATGCCGGGTGGAGCGAGATCTCCGCCGTGCTCACCAACGAAAATTTCGTGTCGATGCAGCGATATGCAAAATTCCTGCTGACACAGGGCATCGTCGCCCCGGAGCACGCGGCTGAATGCTTTCCACTCCAGCAGAGCTTCGCAGGGAACCTCTGACACGGCTGCCGTCGCTCGATCAGCCGTGGCCACACCGCGTCATCCGCGGCGGCGGGCCTGCACGATGCGAGGAAGCCCCGCCAGATCCTTGAGCGTGGGCTCGGGCTCCAATTCGGCGTGCGCAGCGATGACCTGTTCGGCAGCGGTCGCAGTGGATGGCCCCACCTCCACCAGAAGCCAGCCTCCGGGAGCGAGCGTCTTCGCAGCCGCCGCAGCGAGCCGGCCGATCACCTCCACGCCGGTTGGCCCCGATACGAGCGCCGTCCGAGGTTCATGCAGCCGCACGTCGCGGGGCAGGGCATCGAACTCATCCTCACGCACGTAGGGCGGGTTGCTCACGATCACGTCCCACGGCCCGGCGGCTGCGGGCGCGTCAAGCAGATCACACTCCACAAACTTGATCCGATCCGCGACCCCGTGTCGTGTCGCGTTGTCACGAGCCACCGCAAGCGCTGCCGGCGAGATGTCGGTGGCGACGAACGCCGCCCGTGGCATCCGCTTCGCCAGCGTCACAGCGATCGCGCCAGACCCGGTGCCCACGTCGACGATCCGAGCCTGCTCCCCGGCAGACTGGCAGATATCGATCACGCGGATCACGAGGCCCTCGGTCTCGGGCCGTGGTATCAGCACCGCCGGACTCACGCCGAAAGGCAGCGAGAAGAATTCCTTGTTGCCGACTAGATACGCTACCGGCTCCCCTTCGCCTCGCCGCTTCACCAGACCGCGAAAACGCGCCCGTTCATCGTCGTTTACCGGCACGTCAAACGCGGTGTAGAGGGCAATCCGCTGGCAACCGCGGACGAACGCCAGCAGCACCTCCGCGTCGAGCCGCGGGGACTCGCTGCCCCGGGATGCGAGCCAATCGGTTGTCCAGGTGAGCAATCGCCCCACTGTCCAGACATCACTGTTTGCTTGTTCGCCGGCCATGCGGGGCGCTCCACCGTGTCCGTGAGGGTTGATCCAGCGTGTGTGGTGTTCCCGATACCGTCCAGGAGGTGATCCACCGGGCCTTCCCCCGGGGCATCAGGCCGGCGCCGCTTTCGATGTTCGCTCCATCTCGCTTCTCCGGAGCTCTCGGGCATACAACTCGATGGCATCGATCACGAGGCCCAGCCGTCCGGCCATCACCTGATCCAGCGTGAAACTCTCGTTGATCCGATGGTCAGTCAGACGGTTCTGCGGAAAGTTGTACGTGCGGATTCGCTGGCTGCGGTCGCCCGAGCCGACGAGCGTCTTCCGCTCTGCGGACCGCTTATCATGCTCGATCTGCCGTCGGTATTCGTAGATCCTGGTCTTCAGCACGCGGAGCGCCTTGGCCAGATTCTTGTGCTGGCTCTTCTCATCCTGGCACTGCACCACGATGCCGGTTTCCATGTGCGTGAGGCGGACGGCTGAAGCCGTCTTGTTGACGTGCTGTCCGCCCGGCCCGCTCGCGCAAAACAGATCTTTCCGGTATTCGTCGGCCGACAGCGACACTTCCACGTCCTCCGGCTCCGGGAGCACTGCCACAGTGGCAGCAGACGTGTGAATCCGTCCCTTTGTCTCCGTGTCGGGGACCCGCTGCACGCGGTGCCCGCCGCTCTCGTGCTGCAGCTTCCGATAGATCGCCGGTCCCGACAGCCCCAACACCAGCTCCTTGAAGCCGCCAAGTTCCGTCGGGCTCGCGTCCAGCACCTCGACATCCCAGCCCCGCTCGGTGCAGTAGCGGCGATACATCTCATAGAGGTCGCGCACGAACAGCGCCGCCTCGTCGCCCCCAGTGCCGGCCCGCAGCTCCATGATGCAGCGGCCCCGGTCAGCATCCTCGTCGTCGGAGCAGAGTTCGAGGAGTTCATCCCACTCCTGCTCCCGCCGTTGACGCAGGCTCGGCAGTTCCGATTCGGCAAGATCCTTGAGGTCGAGATCGGCGCCCGCGGCCATCTCGACATGCTCGGCAATCTCCCGCTCGAGTGACACGAACTGCCGATATTTGAGCGCCAATCGGGCGAGCGTGCCGTGCTCCCGGGCGGAGGCAGACAGCCTCGCCTGGTCCGCCAGCACCACCGGATCGACGAGCGCGCGTTCAAGCTCCTCGAATCGGGAAAGCTTGGCTTCGAGTTGCTCTCGCATGGATCCTGAGAACCGCCCTCCTGCTGCGCCGGAAGCCCTTTCAGGAGGCCGGGGCTTCGACCGCGGCGGCCGGCTTCTTCGACTTCTTCAGGCTGGCATAGCCCGCAGTGGCAAACTTCGACTTGAACTTCTCGATCCGGCCGGCGGTGTCGACGAACTTCAGCTTGCCCGTAAAGAAGGGGTGGCAGACGTTGCAGATGTCGACCTTGATCTCGGGTACGGTGCTGTGCGTCATGAACGTGTTGCCACATCCGCATTTGACGACCGTGTCGAGATACTTCGGGTGGATGCCTTCTTTCATGGTCTTCTCTTCTTTTTCTTCTTGAATCTTGCGGCCCGCACGGGGCGGTGAACGAGAGTGGTTATCGGGTTTGAGCGGAGGAAACCAATAACAATACCCGCTTCGCTTCCGGCGGGCAACGCGGGAAGCGAACCCCCCGGAAAAAGCAGGGACTGGCGGTTTCCACCACCGGCTAGGGGTTTGCCTTCTTTTCCAGTTCTTCCGCGAGCAGTCGGCTCCCGAACCGCTGCGGAGAAGCATCTTCGCGGAGCAGTTTGACAGCCTCCTCCGTGCGGCCGAGCCCGATCAACGCCCGGGCCAGATTCACACGGGCCGCGTCGGTCCACCTGCTATCGGGAGCCGCCTCCAATGTCATGCGTCCCAGATAATCGACTGCCGTAGCATTCTCCCCCTCGAACAGCGTGAGCACTCCGAGCCAGTAGGTGGCATCTTCCTTCATCTGCTCAAAGAGTCGCCTCACTCCGTCGGCCTGCTCCGGAGGAAACAGCTTGAGGGCGGCGGCAATTGCCTGCCTCCCCGGTCGGGCCGCGAGGTAGCTCGCCTTTGCCCCCTCCGGTCCGTCGAGTTCGCCGCGGAATTCCCGAAGCCGGGCGGCATAGAGCGGTCGCATCACCCGCGTGCTGCGCTGCCCCTCCAGGCCATCCGCCTGGCCAGGCTGAGCTACCGTCACGGACATCACCGCCAACTCCCTTCCCGCAGCCACTTGCACGCGGGCTGAGTCGCCTTGTCGCCGGGTCAGCACCTCCCAGGGAAACTCCCAAAGAGCAACCCGGCGTTCAGCACTGGCTCGGTCGCCTGCTGCGGTCGCCACGGACGATAAAGCCTGCGAGGCCCGTGTACCCACGGCAGACGCATCGATCGCGAGTTTCATGCTCCGCGAGCCGACGAGTTGGTCATCCATGGCCCGCATGCGACGCGAGAGGCTCCAGGGATCGGCCGCCACAAGCACAGATAGTCCGGCGATATCCGCCGCCTGCACCGGGTAGCTGCGGTCGGCAACCGAGAGTCGCTCCAGGATGATGGGGTCGGTCGCCGCCTGCCGGGCAGTGGCCACTCCGGTTCCATCCGGTCCCGCAATGGGGATGCCATAGGTGGGCTCGAAGAGCCACGCCTCTCCGCTCGCAATGACCGCAGGAATCCAGGCGCGAACGCCACCGCGATCGGCGTCGCCAGTGGCCAGCATCACGCCGTCGAGCCCAGCATGCCGGAGCAATTCGAGAAAGATCCACGCCCGCTGCGCCGGGCTTGCCCGCCCCGAGAGCAGGATCTCACCGGGCAGAAACCAACGAGAGCCTGGAGCGGAATCGGACGACGTCATCGGCGGATCACTGACCAGCGCCAGTGACCGCACCGTCCAGCGAAAGAGATTGACTGCGATATCGAGATCCTCGACGGCGTCTCCCCGCGCACTGGCAGCGATATCAGCCAGCCAACGCTGATCACGCAAGGCTGTCATGTCGCTCGCCGCATCAAACACCGCACTGCCGAGTGTTTGCGGCGTAGCGCCGGCACGCAGGCGATCGGTCACGGAGTCAAAGAGTGGATCAACCTGCCACTTGGACGCTGGAGTCGCCCCGGCGATCACCGCGGCATGGCTCCACTGGTTCAGTCGGTCGAACACCTGCGCGAAGGCCGACTCTTCGTCGTAGTCCTCGAGCCTATCGAGAACCGACACCGCGCCATCAAGCAGTTGTTCTCGGACATCCTCCGAGACGGCCGGCATCACCCGCACCTGCTCCTGGGACTGCACCCTGGGTGGCGGGGGTGGCGAGCCGCAGCCGACCAGCAGCACAACGGCCACAAGCAGCGAGCCTCCGACAAGCAGGCGTTCCATGCGCGGGAGCTGCCCAACGGACCGCGATCTTCTTAAACGACTTGCTTCCGTGCTCCCCATCCTCAAGCACCTCACGCCCAGTGCGTTGCGGCCTAATGCCCGCCGATTCATCAGGTTGCCTCCGTACCTGCCAGACCATCCAAGCGGGCCTCGTGGATCCGCAGCACCCGTTCCACCACGCCCCGCAGACTCTCCAGCGGCACCATATTCGGACCGTCGCTGGGACTCTTGTCAGGATCAGGGTGCGTCTCTAGGAACAGGCCGTCAATGCCGACCGCAGCCGCAGCCCTGGCGAGCGGTTCGACCAAGGCCCGATCGCCTCCGGTCGAATCGCCACGGCTGGCGGGCTGTTGAACGGAGTGGGTGGCGTCGAAGACCACGGGCACGCCCATGGCCCGCATCGTGACGAGGCCGGCAAAATCGTTGACCAGCCTGCCGTAGCCGAAGAACGTGCCGCGTTCGCAGAGCAGCACGTCCCGGCAACCCCCGGCGAGCAACTTCGCCACCACGTGCTTCATGTCGACCGGGGCGACAAACTGCCCCTTCTTGACGTTGACGGCCCGCCCGGTCGCGGCGGCTGCCAAGAGCAGGTCAGTTTGACGGCAGAGAAAGGCCGGAATCTGCAGCAAGTCGCATACCTGCCCGGCAGCGGTAGCCTGCTCCGGCAAGTGCACGTCGGTGGTGATCGGCAGCCCGGTCGCGGCTCGCACCCGATCCAGCACGGCCAAGCCCTCGTCCACCCCCAACCCCCGATAGGACGACACGCTCGTGCGATTTGCCTTGTCGAACGACGCCTTGAACACCACGTTGATCGGAAGCGTGGCGGCAAGCCTGGCCAATGACTCGGCGATACTCAGGCAGAGACTCTCGTCATCAATGACGCACGGGCCGGCGATCAGCAGCAACGGGCAGCCCGGCCCACACTGATGGGTGCCAACCAACGCTGGGAGTCGAGGATTCACGGTGCGTTCCCTGTCATGGACTGCAGGCAATGATACGGGGACTGCGAACTGTTGTCGCGGCGGCGATTCTCTCGCCCATCATGATCGTGCCGAGGGCAGGCAACTAGGGCGAGCCACGATCAACGATGGAAAGAGCTCTTCAAGGTGCTGGTCGCGGACCTTGCGGCAGTCTGTTGCAGAATGCGGCGCGCCGCGCATTATGCCCAACTCGCCGGACGGTGGCTTGGCCCACCTTCCTTAGCCAGGTGATGTCGTTGTCCGCGTCGACCGCCGCCGTCCCGCCAGGGCGAAACGCAGCAGAAAAACAGCCGCTCTCCGCACTCATGCCGCCGGCAGAGGGCAGGCCGCCCCCCTCACAAAATCGATTTTGGGACAGGAATTCCTGCGCTGAAGCGGTTTTGGCACGCCGTATGCAATTGACGGAGATCGCCGGGAACACTGGTTCCCGCCCCACCGCACTTTGAAGTGGGGCCTCCGACCACATCCGGCCGTACGGTCAATCGCCCCTGACCCGTACGGCCAAGACAGGGCGCTCCTGTCGGGTCAGAGGCCCCACTTTTTTCTTTTTTGAATTGTCTTTCTGACGATCTGCCCGGGTTTTTGGCCGTTGACCCTTGACTGTAGTGGGCTCGGTGCGCTACTGTGCGGAGTTCTAGGAGGCTGGATTTTCGCGTTTCCCGCGTCCCTCCCGCCCCGTCAGGCCAGCGTAGCTTCAATTGGCAGAGCACCGCATTCGTAATGCGGGGGTTGTGGGTTCGATTCCCACCGCTGGCTCTCACCGCATCTTCAGCGATGATTGCCAGTCTCGCCAGTTGCCTGTCTATTAACTCGAGCCCATCTTTCCTTTCCCAGACACTTTCCCACCAGCTTTTCCAAACAAGGGCCATTCATGGTCGCCACCGTCAAGCACGTTCCCACCAGCATCGACATCCGCGAGCTCGTCACCGGCAACGGCCCATTTGGTCCCAGCGAAATCCGCGGACTGACACAGGCGCTTGGTGGCGACGCCTCTGCTCACCGTGACGTGCGGGCCGCGGTCCGGGAACTGGAGCAACTCACTGACCGCAGTCCGGCCGCGTCCGTGAGGCTCGGCGTGTGCCAGTATCTGCTGGGTCGCTACCGAGAGGCGCTCGAAACGCTCCGGTCCGCGGATGGTGGGGCGCTTGCGCTCTTTCATCAGGGACTGGCCCATGTGGCCCTCGAGGCCTTCGACAAGGCAAAGGAAGCCTTCGATGCCGCGAAGAAATCCGGATACGACGCCATCGCCTGCGCCGCGGCCGCGGCGGATGCCCTCCGGGCTGGGGGTCATCTCGACGAAGCCAAAAAAGCGGTCGAGGAGATGACGGCTGGCAAGGACGCGGAAGCGGCCAGTCAATCCGCCGACTACTGGGCCGTGAAGGGGGCCATACTGGCAGACCGGGGCTGCGCCGCCAGCGAGGTCGCCGAGGCGTTCGAGAAGTCTGTCGCCATCGACCCGGGACATGCTCACGCGTTGTTTGCGCTCGGTGTGCTCAACGATCGTGCCGGCAACGACGAGGAGGCTCAGGCCTGCTACGAGCGGTCGCTCGAACGGTATCCGGCATCCCTCGGGGCGTTGCTCAACCTGGGCATCATGCACGAGGACCGCAACGATTTCGCCAAGGCACAGCAGTGCTACCGCAGGATTCTCGAAGCCATCCCCGACCATCCGAGGGCGCGGCTGTTTCTCAAGGACTCCTCGGCCGCCGGCGATCTGCGGACAGAGGAGCAGGAGCAGAAGCAGCGTGACCGGATCGAACAGGTCATGGGCCTGCCGGTCAGCGACTTCGAACTGTCGGTGCGCAGCCGCAATTGCCTCCAGAAAATGGGGATCAACACTCTCGGCGATCTCGCCCGGACCAGCGAGGCTGAGATCCTGGCCAGCAAGAATTTTGGCGAGACGAGCCTCGTTGAAATCAAGGACATGCTGGCTTCCAAGGGACTCTCCCTGGGGCAGTTCGCCACAACGGTACCGGCGGAGGAGCCGGAGCCGGAAATGGCCGAGCCATCCGCCGACGAGCAGGAACTGCTGTCGCAGCCGATCACCGAACTCAACCTGTCGGTCCGGGCCAGGAAGTGCACCACCAAACTGGGCATCAACGTCATCTCAGAACTCGTGCGCCGGACGGCCGAGGATCTGATGGAATGCAAGAACTTCGGCGTTACAAGCCTGAACGAGGTTCGCGAAAAGCTGTCCGAACGGGGCCTCAAGCTCCGCGGCGACTGAGCGGAAGGTGAGCTGTTTTCGACAAAAACCACCCTCTCGAGGGGGCTTTTGTTTGCGTTTGTGGATGGTTCCCGGTACCGTGGTTGTATGCAGGTGGGATGCGACGGCTCGAGCGGAGGCCGGCTTCCCCTCTGTGCACACCCGGAAGAACCATCGGATGACCTCAGCCAGCCTTAAGGAAAAGCCCGTCCGCGATCTGGCCCGCCTCGCCAAGCAGCACGGTGTTGCGGGCTGGCATGCCATGCGAAAGGACCAGCTCATCCGGGCCCTGGTCCGCAAGGCCCGAGCGCGGCCACCGGTCGCGGCGGCAGCCCGAAGCGTGGCAGTTCCCTTGCGCACGAACGGGCGTGACGGTCGCACTGCTGTCCAGAACGCTCGGCCAAAGACGATTGGGAGCTTCCCGAGCGGGCTCCCCGCAGGCGGCCTGCCCCGTGCCGAGGTCCAGATCCAGGATGCCGCCGTAGCCCTGCGGCTCCAGCAGGCCCGGGAGCGACTCCTCAAGGCCAAAAACCTGACCACGCCCCCAGAGGGCGGCCGCTCACCCCGTCCCGTGAGGGACCGCATGGTGCTGATGGTCCGAGGGCCTCACTGGATCCACGCCTTCTGGGAACTCACGGCCCGCAGTATCGCTCGCGCCCAAGCGGCACTCGGGCAGGAGTGGCACGGCGCCAAGCCAATGCTCCGGCTCATCGAACTGGAAAGCGGCCTCAACGCCTCCCCGTCCGAACGCGTGGTCCGTGAGATCGCCGTGCATGGCGGGGTAAAGAACTGGTTCATCGATATTCGTGAACCCCACCGCTACCGCTGCGAGATCGGCTACCTGGGGGTCTCAGGCCGGTTTCATGTCCTCGTGCGGAGCAACGCTGTCACGATGCCGACCACCCCTCAAGGCGACACTCTCGACTCTCACTGGGGCGCGATCGTCGATGATTGCGAGCGGATCTACGCCATGAGCGGCGGCTTCTCGGCCGAACACTCCAGCACGGAACTCCAGGAACTCTTCGAGGAGCGCCTGCGACGACCAATGGGTCCGCCGCCAGCCCGCAGCAGCGGGGCGGAGGACGAAGACGGAGAGGACGGAGCCACGCCGTTTGAGCTCGAAGTCGATGCCGAAATGGTCGTCTATGGCGTGACACAGCCTGGAGCCTACGTCACCTTGCAGGGCGAGCCTGTCCGAGTGCATGCTGACGGCACCTTCCGGGTCCGGGTGGAAATGCCCAACCGGAGGCAGGTGCTGCCGATCGTCGCCAGCACGGCTGACGGCGGCTCGCGGCAGACTGTCGTGATGGCGGTGGAACGCAACACCAAGTCGATGGGCCCTGCCGGGCGCGATCAGCAGGAGTGAGCGGCGAGGTATCCGGATCGGGTTGACAGCCAGCGGAAGGAGCGTGCGGCGATACGTTTTCTGTCATGTTCGTGATGCGTCGATCCATGTCGGTGAGCTCTTAACGAGGCTCGTTGGGGGCCGATTGACGGCTCCGGTCGCGTGTATAGCCGAAGGCCTCCCGCCCGGTCAGGAAACTGACCTGCGTGGGAAATACCGCTCGGATCACATGCCCCGGAACCCAGGCACCCCCGTCTGTTTTTAAAACGAGCTCTCCGCATCACACGGCGCCACGGCATTACGGTGGAAAACGTATCGCCCCGCGTTGCTTGCTGTTGGCGAAAAATCCCTCCGCGTGCGGCGACTACCGTCGCACGCGGCTGGCCCGGACCACCCAACTCTCGAAGACCGTCTGGGGGGTGCCGCGAAAGACGCTGCCGAATGCCTGGTCAAACGGCTTGTCTGCGTCAAGCTGCCTGACGAGAGACTCCAGCCGGCTCGCGGTCGGCATGATGGCGTCGACAAAACCACCGCTCACCACGACTGCCGCCAGCGGATCGCCGTGGCCGGCAAAGAAATCGGCTGGCGAGCCACTCTGTTTGAGCGCCGCCGGCAGTTCCCGCCGCCACGCCTTTACAAGATCCGCCTTGGGCTCAGCCTTCATCGCCATTGCCCGTCCGGCGCCTCGGGCAAACCAGGCTGGGACGCCGCGGCCGAGCAGGGCGGCCGTGGTCATCTGCTCTGTGAGAATGGCCCGGGTATCGGCTGCGTCATCGTTCTTATCTTCCGAGTTCTTCTTTCCTGCGATCTTGTTCTCCGAGGGCGGAACGACTGCGGCGTAGACCACATCTCCCGACACACCGGCGGCGGCCGTCAGCCCCTTGGGCCGTTCGTCGGAAAACACCAACTGCCAGAACTCCGAGAGGTCATAGGCCTTCGCGAAGCCGTAGACGACGATGCCTCCTTTGATCAGTGGCGCATCGTCGCCGCTGATCTGCTCCCGCAGTCGGCGGTCGACCGCTTCCGCCGCAGCAGCCAACTCATCCAGCCGCGACGCTGACAGGTTGCCGATCACCAGCACGTCGCCCCGCTCGAGAACGACGGGCGTCTCGTCTGGAATCGCCCGGGACCAGAGATTGGCCCCGGCCTCAGATCGGACCTTCATCAGTTCCCCATGGGAAAGCTGGCGAGACCGCCCCGCGGCTACAACCGCGTCCAGTTCAGCCTGCGGCGTGAGCTGATCGAGCTTCAACCCCTGATCGATCCACTTCTCGATCGTCGCAATCACGCTCTCCGCCAGCGGCGGCTTGCCGAGGGGCATCCGCTGCCCGTCGATCCCGGTTCCCTTGAGTTTCTTGATGAGCAAGCTGTCGGCCCCCTTGCCCGAGACGATCGGCGGACCGCCGCGGCCACCGCGGATCAGTCGGTCGAGACTGACCATGCTCAGATTCGCCTCCGGTTGGTCGGCGTCATGACAGCCCGCGCAGTGCTCAAGGAGAACCGGGGCGACCGCAGCCGCAAACGACACCTCTCCTGGCTTCAGCTTCACCGCTACGACGGGCTTGGTCGGAGCCGCCGCAGGGGGGCCGGCGGTGGCCTTTCGCGCCATTGCGTCGATGGGTGCAGCGGGATCAGGACCATCAAAAGGCGCTCCGGCATCGATCCACTTCATCAGCAGCCCTAGGTCCGAGGGCGACACCTTGCCTCCTCCACGCGGCATATCGCCGCTGAGAATCACCTCCACGAGTCTGCTCGATTGGCCCTCGCCCGGCCGAACCACGCCAGACTTCATCAGCCCCGCGTAGGACACCATCTGAAACCCACCTTTGCGGCCGGCGATATGACAGCCGCCACAATGGTGTGAGAGGATCGGTGCCACCTGGCCCGTGAACGTCAACGCAGGCTTGGCGGCAGCAGCAGGTCGCTTGGTCGGCTCAGCCGCGGCAGCCGTGCCACCCTCGACGCTTACCGTCAGGCTCGCCATCAACGCCGCCATGCCGATCATCAGGGCCGCGCCGAGACCCCGCCCACGGTGCCCACGAAGAACAGGGGAGAGCATGTCGTGTCTCATGGTGAGAGGCGAACGTTTTTGGCACGCCTTGATTCCGACGTCAGTGGCCCCAGGCCGCCGTCCACCAGTATCCAAGCAGGAAGGCTGCGACCGCGATGACCGGAATCATCGCCAGGTAAGCATAGATGGCCCGGCGGGAAAGCGTGATGAGGTCCTTGCCACGTTCCCGTTTCAGCAGGGATTCCTGAATGTCGTCCGGCGAAGGTAGTTCAAAGGAGTCTTCCGCGAATACTCCACCAGTTTTTCCGACCCGCGGGACGTTCAGTGACGCCAGTGAACGCTCGACGGCTTTGTCTTCGAACGCAGTGGGCTCGCCTCCGGCCGCGGGCACGACCACGCGAGTGCCGCACTTCGGGCAGGGCACGGTGTTGCCTACCCATCGCTTGGGAACATGCAACCTGGACCGGCAGTTTGTACAGCGAAATCCAATCGGCATCACGTACCCGTCCGTTTCAGGAACCGCTGACCAGCGGCCGCTTCGGGACCGCTCACGGGGCGGACGAATGATCCTGCGGGGGGCTGGCTGGGCGATCTCGGCGGGTCGCACTCCCGTCCAGCGCGACGATCCCACTCACCGTGGCGGTCACGGCAACCGCCAGGAACCAGACCACTCCACCGATGAGACCGACCCGGCCGCAGACGGCAGCCGCTGCCTGATCGCCCAAAGCAGAGAGCAGGCCTCCGAGCCCCAAGACAATCGCTATCACCATCGGCAGGAGGAGCGTTGCCGCCACTCCCCAGGCAAGAAACCGCCTCGCGAGTTCCGGCAACGACGTTTCCGGCAGACCAGTATCCCGCATACCCATTCTCTTTCCCACCGGACAGCACCGGACAATCCGGGCCCTGACGAGCACCTTCACACCAGGCCACCGCGGCCGTGTGTTGCCACCCGCGGAGCCAGATTCAGTCATTGTCGGCCAGCCGTGTTGCCGTAGTCAAGCAAGTCCGGCGTCTGGGCCCCATCGCGCTCAAGAGGTAGACTATCGGCTCTGACAGGATGTCTTCCCGCTCAAGAGATGTGCCATGGATTGGATGCGGCCCGCGGTTGCACTCGCTCTGGCGAGCCTGCTCGTGCCGGTAGCCGCACGGGCCGATCAGGTGCAAATGGCCGATGGCCGGGTTCTCAACGGGCGGTTCGTGCTCCTCTCCGGCGTTGCGATCGCCCCCGAGGCCGAGGGCAGTACGAAACCCTCCGGGGGCACGTCGATCCTGATGTGCGACGACGAACTGACTCGCACGATGGTTTCCAAGCGGCGGGTGGTGAAGGCCGAACCTGGCCAGGGGGATCCAGGGGCGGAGAAAATCCTGATCCCACAGCGGATCCCCGACGCCGGCCGCCGCGTGGCCGGTGTTGGCCAAATCCTGGGCACGACGCCCTTTGACGAATACGGCCGCCGGATCCTCTCGATCGGCACCGCTGGCGGTCGCGTCGACATCGTGCAGGGCATCACGCAGATCGCCGCCCGGTGGACGAGCGTCGAGGGAATTCTCACCGAAAGGCCGCACCTGCTCGACATGAGGATTGCCACCTCGTCCATTCCGCGGGACGTGCTCAAACGGGTGATCGACCAGCATCTCGATCGCACCAACCCCGACGATCGGCTGCGAGTGGTGCGTTTGTTTCTGCAGGCGGAACGCTACGACGACGCCAAACAAGAACTCGACGAGGTGCTGCGTGACTTTCCTGATCTCGCGGAATTGGCACAGCAGCGGAAAGACCTGGCGGCTCTGGCCGCCGCCAAACTGCTCGACGAGGTGCTGATCCGCGGCCGGGTTGGCCAGGATCGGCTGGCACTCAACCTTCTGGAGCAGTTTCCTGCCGATGACGCCGGGGGCGAGACGGTGGAGGCGGTCCGCGAGGCCCGCGACCGGTATCGCCAGCGGCAGGAGTCGGCCCGCCTCCTCCTCGAAGAATTGCGGCGTCGGGAAAGTCAGCTGGAAGAGGAGGACGATCGCCGCGAGGCCGCGGTGATCGTCGATGAGATCGAGCAGGGGCTCTCGTTCGCATCGCTCGACCGGCTGGCAACGTTCGAACGCTTGGGAACAGACCCGGACATGCCAGCAGATGGGGCCCTGGCGATGGCGATCAATGGCTGGCTGCAGGGGGCGGCCAGCGCCGACCGCAACCTCAAACTCGCATTGTCTTCGGTGCGGGTGCGGACACTCGTCGGAGACTATCTCCGCACATCGGAGCGGGAAAGACGGGACCAGATCTACGCTCGCCTGGAGCAGGAGGAGGCCTTCGACGCCCCGACCGTCACCGCGATCGCCCGGCAGATGCGGCCCCCCGTCGACGCCTCCGTGGAGATCGCTCCCGGGCTTCACGAACTCGAGGTGCCCGGCATCGAAGGGGAGGAGAGTTTCCGCTGTCTCGTGCAGTTGCCTCCCGAATACGATCCGCTCCGCACCTATCCGGCGGTCGTCTCGCTGCACGCGGCCTGGTCCACTCCGCAGAACCAGATTGAGTGGTGGGCCGGAATGCCGGGGCAGGATGGGCAGCGACGTGGCCAGGCGGCCCGCAACGGCACGATCGTGATCGCTCCCGCATGGACCCGCGAGCAGCAGACGTCCTATGACTATTCCGCTCGAGA